>CAZGJP010000121.1:0-7604 GCA_964526605.1 uncultured Lentisphaera sp. | reverse complement strand
AGGGGGAGAAGGTGGACGGGAACATCCCGAAGAGGACTATCATGCCGAGGATTGCCGCCAGAATCGCGCCGATATAGCCATGCCTTTTCACGGGAACGGATGACATCACGGGCCTGAAGGCGCATATCGCGAGAAGGAGCAGGATCGGATACGCGGATATCCCGAAAAGATAAAGGACCGCCCGGGAGAAATGCGCGCCAAGAGGGCCTATCCAGTTCTTCAACGGAGCCTCGACGCCGCCCGAGAGGACGTCCGCGTCGGACGCGTCGTGCGAAAGCAACGCGAGGAAAAGCAGCAGAATTATGATCACATAGGCCGCGTGCCTGAACCTGAAGACGGACTTGCTCTCCGTCTCTTTCGCCAAATCCATCTTTTCCTGTCCTGTCGTGTCCATCCTGGATGCCTTCCGGAAATTCGATTCCGCCCCTCGCCGCTGAATATATAGCTCGAATCGAAATTTGAAAGTCTCCGTTCCTGCCGCTATTGTTACTGAAAAAAGGAGCCCCCCATGCATATGTCCGATCATCTGGTATCTCCCGCCATCGGTGCCTGCTTCTGGATCGCCAGCGGAACGTCCTTCGCAAAATCGTCGGCGAAGCTGGCCGGAGAGCGGAATCCGCCAGGAACATCCTTCGTCGCCTCCCTCGCGGCATTCGTCTTCGCCGCGCAGATGTTGAACTTCACAATCCCGGGGACAGGCTCCAGCGGCCATTTCTGTGGCGGAATCATGCTCGCCGCCCTTCTGGGACCGCATGCCGCATTCGTCGTCATGTCCGTGATCCTGTCGCTGCAGTGCCTGATCTTCGCGGACGGAGGAATCCTGGCTCTCGGATGCAATGTCTTCAACATGGCCTTTGTCCCATGCTTCGCCGCGTATCCCTTCGTGTTCAGGCCGATCGCATCGTCCTTCTCCTCCCGGGTAGGAGGCGTCATGGCGGCCTTGGCGTCGTCCGTCGCGGCCCTTCAGATAGGAGCGCTGTGCGTAGTCCTGCAAACCTGCTTGTCCGGCATCTCCGGCCTTCCCCTCCGCGAATTTCTCTCCCTGATGCTGCCGGTCCATCTCGCCATCGGGCTTGTCGAAGGAATGGCGACAGCGGGGCTCGTCGCTATGCTTTCTGTGAAAGGCGATGTCTCGGAGAGACCCGCGCTTCCACATCCGTCCTCCTCGAAGACCGTGTTCGCGACGCTCGCGGCCGGTGGACTCGCCATTGGCGGAATTCTAAGTTCCTTCGCCTCGGAAAATCCCGACGGCCTCGAATGGTCCCTGGAAAGAAGCGGCGCAGCATCGATTGGCCTGGCATCCTCCGAAATCCACGTCGCGCTTGGAGCTATCCATGAACGCATGGCGCTTTTTCCCGACTATGGCTTGGCGTTCTGGAAGGCGGGCCCTGGCGTTCCCGGCATACTCGGCTGGGTTGCGACTTTCGCAGCTGTCGCCTTCTTCATGCTTTGTCTCCGTTCCGCCAGGGGAATAGCTCCTTCGAGGATGGCCAGAGCAAGGCCATGAACGGAAAAGTCCAGTGCGGATTGTGTCCAAAGCTCTGCGTGATATCTCCGGGAGAGAGCGGGGACTGCCGTGTCCGCGTGAACATTGACGGCAGGCTGGTGGCGACCACATACGGCTTCCCGTCGGCGGTGCACTGCGATCCGGTGGAGAAGAAGCCGCTATACCACTTTCTCCCCGGCAGCAAGTCCTTCTCGATAGCCACGGTGGGATGCAACCTGCACTGCCTCAACTGCCAGAACTGGGAGCTTTCCCAGTGCGATCCGGAGAACAGCTCCGCCTACCGGATGCCCCCGGAAAAGGTCGTGTCCGCCGCCCTGGAGGCCGGCGCGGCCTCCATAGCCTACACATATTCCGAGCCCGTCGTCTTCCACGAGTACACTCTGGACACCGCGAAAATCGCAAGGCGGAAGAATCTGCGGAACATCCTTGTGACGGCAGGATACATCAACAAGGCGCCTTGGAAGGAGCTCCTCGCCGTCTCGGACGCGGCAAACATCAATCTGAAGGGAATCAGCGACGATTTCTACAGGAGGATATGCGGCGCGACGATAAGGCCCGTGCTCGACGCGATAGTCGCGGCGGCCGAGTCGGGGATAGTCCTCGAGGTTACCAATCTGCTCATTCCGACCCTGAACGACAAGGACGACGAGATCAGGAAGCTCGTGCGCTGGATGAAGGCGAACGTGGGGACCGAGATACCTCTTCACTTCCTGCGCTTCTTCCCGCATTACCGCATGAAGAACCTTCCCGCGACTCCGCCCAAGTTGCTCGAACATGCATACGACATTGCGAAGGACGAAGGGCTCGCCTACGTCTACATCGGAAATCTGCAGGGGGAGAAGGGAAGAAACAGCATCTGTCCGGCATGCGGCAGGACGATGGTCGTCAGAAAGGGAATGAGCACGGAAAAAGTGGATGTCGCCGACGGCAAATGCACTTGCGGAAGAAAAATCTACGGGGTGTGGAAATGAAAATCGGCAGGAGAAGATTCTTCATCGCGGCAGGCTTCGCGATTTTCGCCGCGGCCGCAGGCGGACTGCTCATGCTGTCGGACCGGGCGGGAAGACTGTTCCGCGCATCGAGGCCAAAGGTCTTCCCGGGAAGAGTCAAGGCCGATGGCGACTTCAAGAGCGAAGGCGGAAAACTCGCCGGGTGAACGGAGCGCTCAGGCCGTCGCCGCGGCGGTGGCGTCCTTCTCAGCGGCGCCAGTTCCGTGGATGCTCTTGTGCGAGGCATCCTTCACCTTCGAGGACTTGCCGATCTTGCCCTTGAGATAGTATAGCTTCGCCCTGCGGACGCTACCCTTGCGCTCGAGCTCGACCCTGTCTATCTTGGGCGACTGCAGTGGAAAGACTCTCTCCATTCCCTGTCCATAGGCTATCCTGCGGACGGTGAACGTCTCCTTGATGCCGGTCCCCTTTCTGGCGATGACGACGCCGGAGAAGAGCTGTATGCGCTCAGTGTCTCCTTCGATGATCTTGGTGTAGACCTTCACCGTGTCGCCTATCTTGAACTCCGGTATCTTGTTGCGGCATTCCTTCTGATTGATCTTGTCCATTATGTTCATGGTTATCTCCATTTTCATTTTTTCATTTTTTTCTGTCCATTCCCAGCAGATCCGGCCTCTTCGCCATGGTCTTCGACCTGGCCTGCTCCTTCCTCCATTCCGCGATTTTCGCATGGTCGCCCGAGAGCAGGATGTCGGGGACTTTCATGCCCCTGAACTCCTCGGGCCTGGTCCACTGGGGGTATTCCAGCAATCCCTCCCCGAAGGACTCCTGCTTTCCGGACTCCTCGGATCCGAGCACTCCCGGTATCAACCTTGCAATAGCCTCGACGAGGACAACAGCGGCGGCGTTCCCGTTCTGCAACACATAGTCCCCAATCGAGAACTCGAAGTCGGCCAGGCCTCTCGCCACACGCTCGTCAACGCCCTCGTAGTGACCGCATATGATTATCAGGCCACTCTCGCGGGACAGCGCCTCGGCATCCTTCTGCCTGAACAAGCTGCCCGACGCGCTCAGCAGTATCGTCCTCGAGGCCTCGCATCTGACGCTCTCGACGGCCTTGTAGATCGGCTCCGGCTTCATCAGCATTCCCGGCCCGCCACCGTATGGCGCATCATCCACGGATCTATGCCTGTCGAGCGTGAAATCCCTCGGATTCACGAAATTCATTTCAATGAGCTTCCTGGCCACGGCCCTTCCGATCACACTCGTGCGGAAGGGACCGTCGAAATATTCGGGGAATATCGTTATTATGTCAAAACGCAATTTCCCCTACTCCGCGAGCTCCACCGTCAGCCTCATTCCAGAGCGAGTGCCCGCGTTGCTGGCCAAGGTCCTTATCGCCATTATCGTCTTGCCGTTCTTGCCGATGACCTTGCCCATGTCCTCCTTGTCGCAATGTATCCTCACGACATTGAGGCCATCCTCCTGCTTCTCGAGCTGGGTGCGGATGGCGTCCGGCTTGTCAACCAGAACCCTGACCACATAGTCCACGAAATGCTCGATGTCGCCGAGAATTTTCGAGTCCGGGCTTGATCCGGCGGAGCTTCTCCCCGGGGTCTTCGCCGGAGTCTCCGGGCTGGACTCCTTCATTCCGAAAATACCCATCAACTTCTTCAGAACCACGTTTGCTACTCCTTAAAGGATGTTGTTTGCGGGACGGATCCTGGAATCACTTCTTCGTGGCGTGCTTTATCATGCTCGCCACCGTCTCGGAGGGCTTGGCTCCGACGCCAAGCCAGTAGTTGATCCTCTCCATGTCCAGAACCCTTTCCTTCTTCGCCGGGTTGTAGTATCCGACATACTCGATGACCTTGCCGTCGCGCTGGGTCCTGATGTCGGCGACCACGACCCTGAAGCGGGCTTCGTTCTTCCCCCCTGTTCTCTTCATCCTGATTTTTACTGACATAACGTTTCCCTGTCTTTATGTGAATACGGTTTGTGACGAAAAGCTCATTATTTTAGACCCGATCCGCGACTTTTCAACTGCAATTGCAAAAAATCTTCAGTATTGCCTTGGCCGCGTTGTCCGACGCCCTCTCGCTGGAAGGCGAAATCAGCGATGTCATCTCGAGCATCTTGCGCTCGACATAATCCCTCCGAGGACCTCCGGGCATTATCTCAAGGACCGCCGCGGAAAGGGTTTCGGCGTTCACGTCGGACTGGAGAAATTCCCTGAAGACCATTTCCCCGCAGATGATGTCAACCATGGTGAAATATGGCAGGCTCACAAGCATCCTGCCTATCATGTAGGTTATCGGATTGAGCCTGTATCCGACCACAAGAGGGAGACCGGCGATGGCGCATTCGACAGTGACCGTCCCCGAGGCGGCGATGCCGGCGGCCGCGGTCTGGAGCAGGGTCTCCGTCTCCCCGCAATGGAAGTCAATGCGGGGGAGGGCGCCATGTTTCTCTTTGAACCTGCCGTATATCTTCAGGCATTTGTCGTGGATGGTCCTCCTGTTGAGAGAGACAGCAAATCTCAGATCGGGGCGCAGTGATGCGAGCTTCGACGCCGTCTCCAGCATCGGTGGCAGCATGCGGCGTATCTCGTTGTCCCTGCTGCCAGGAAGGAGAAGAACGAGATTCCCAGCCCTCTTCAACCCGGGATTGGATCTCTTCCTGACTATGTCCACCAGCGGATGCCCCGTGAATTCGGTGTCCAGGCCGCTTCCCGCATAGGTCCTCGTCTCGAAAGGGAATATGACGAGCATCTTCGTGCAGAAGCTGGCCAGCTTGGGAATGCGCTTGCGGCCCCAGGCCCAGACCTGCGGGCTCACATACCAGACCACCGGAATGCCTCTCTTCTTCATCTGCTCCGCAAAGCGCAGGTTGAATCCGGGGTAGTCAATCAGCACAACCGCGTCCGGCCGCTCCCTCTCGGCCCGGGCGACCAGTTCCCTGAATATCCTGACGAAGGTGAATATCTTCCCAAAAACCTCGATGAAACCGACCACGCCCAGTTCGCTTGAGTCCACCATCATGTCCACGCCGGCGGAGCGCATCTTGTCGCCGCCCATCCCGGATATCGAGATCGAGGCCCCCCCTGCGGCAAGGGTCTTCAGCGATCTGGCGAGCTCGGCACCATAGGCGTCCCCGGAGCTCTCCCCGGCGAATATCCAGATTTTGCGTTGGGATTCCATCATCCCCGTAATCTACACCAGAAAGACCACGATTCGAATTCACAATGCAGTGAATCGGCATTTCAGCGTAAGAAGAAACATTTAGCGGAGATTCAATCCACTCACAAGTATCGCGGCGGCAAGCAGCAGGAAGAAAAGCCCCATCAGAGCCTTGCCCCATACTACATTTTTCCTCGACCAGTCGAGCAAGACCCCTCTGGTCGCTCCGCACATCACCGCTGCGAAAATCGCAAGCAAAGGAACAATGAACATCAGATTGTATAGCAGAAGATAGGAAATCCATCTAAAGGAAAGCGGTTCCATCTTCGCCAACAGCACCAAAGTCGGCAGATAAATCTGTCCTGTGCATGCACTCTCAATAATCGTCGCGGAAAAGCCCGTAAAAACCGCCCCGGCCAGCAGATGCTGGCTTTTGGCTCCACCGCTCATCAGAGAGCGCAACCTGCCCGAAAGCGCCTCCGGCAGCTTCAGCGACACAGAGTCCGCCTTCCCGCTCCTCCGGAACAGCCACGCATCGCGGAAGGAAAGAACCGAAAACACAATGAGGACTGCCGCCATCATCGCATTGAGCAGCCTGCCTGCGAACGAGAACCCATCAAGTGTCTGAATGAACCTGAACACCCCGAACCCGAGCAGGAAGTATGTCACAAAACACGCCAGGCAGTATGCCGCCCCGAAAAGGGCCAGCCTCCAACCCCGCACCCCCGACACGGCAAACACGCTCATGAAAAAGACCAGCGCGGAGAACACGCAGGGATTCACACCGTCCGCCAGGCCCCCGAGCACTACCATCCAAAGAGTGAACGAGCTCCCGCGCCTTCTTATGAAATCCTCGTCCGTCTCGGCGGGCGATGCTCCAGCTTCCGCCAGAATCTCCCCGGCCTCCAGCGAACGGCCTACGCGCCCAGCAAGCGACTCCGAGACATCCTTGTATCCCTCCAGCAGATGCCTGCCGTTCACCACCATGCACACGGATTCGTTGCGACCAGTAGAGCCCAGCCTCTCCCTCGTCCTCATCAGCCTGACGAAGTTTTTCTTTTCAAAGATGTCGAATCGTTCAACCCCAACCCTACCTCCGAACCTCCTTGCTATCTCCGGCATGACAAGCTCGTCTATCAGCTGGCATTCCCTGCATCCGGCCTGATGGTAGTATTCCACGACGGCAACACTGTCTTTCTTAGCTCCTCTATCTTCTTTCCTAACTTCGACCGCTTCTGTCTCTCCCACGCTCCCCGCGACCGCTATCTCAAGCGGCGGCCATCCCTCCGGCTTCTCCACAGGAATCAGCACCCGGCAGTTCAAGCCCCCTGCCGCCGCCGTGCCTACGACAAGCTTCAGCGCAAGCCCCCCTTCGACGGCCTCGGACGACAGTTCCAGATTCCCGGCCCCGGCACCCTCGCAGACAGGCTTCCCGAAGACAACCCCCTTCTCAAGTGGCTCCACCAGAAAGCTCCTCTCGACGCGCGATCCCGGCTCCATCCTGCCGAGATACGCGGTGCCCGATGGTTTTAATAGCGCTATCGGACGGGCATCACCGCTGAATGTGAACATCGCAAGCCTCATCCCCGGATCATTCGTCTCAACGAAGAAGTTCTTGCTGAAGGGGCCGTAGAGAGTCCCAGGAACCGTCTTGAGACTTATGGTTCCCTTCTCTCCCGCTGCCAGGACCGCAGGCTCCGCGTTGAGTTCAATACACCCCCCGCATGTCTTGTGAAGCGCGATTATCCTGAGTTCCTCGTCCCCGGCGTTCGAAATCTTGAAGCCGCCCTCAATCGCGTCTTTCGCCGGAAACGACCCAAGCGGTAGCGCGGCGGCACCCTCCACGGCGATCTTCGGCCCCCCATGGACGGCAAAAACCGCACAGACAAATAAAATTATCATCAAGGTCTTCATGGCGAGATATTTTCAAATGTTGTGTATGAGATTTTTTGTAAAATTTTCGTGCCC
>CAZGJP010000120.1:0-7642 GCA_964526605.1 uncultured Lentisphaera sp. | reverse complement strand
ATGTAAAGATTCACTGGAGACGTGAGCCCGCCATAAGGGCGGACAAGCTTCGCAAAGTCTCAAGGACGACGTAGTTCGGTGAATATTTTCCAACGGTGGCCAGTAAACGCCGAACACAATAAACCTGAATCATGCGTCCTGCATCCGGCATACGACATCAAACGAACTTAAATAGGAGCGCATCACAATGATCAACTTCGGAACGCAGTATTACAGACCGCCATTCCCGAACCAGAGATACTGGGAGGATGATTTCAAGAGGATAAGGGACTCGGGGCTGAACTGCGTCCAGCTATGGCTGCTCTGGAGCTGGATAGAGGCGAAGCCGAAGAAGTTCGTCTTCGACGACTACGACAGGCTCGCCGACCTCGCGGAGAAGACCGGCTTGAACCTGGTCCTCAGCACCATCGCGGAGGTCCAGCCATACTGGATTGAAAGGGATGTCCCGGATTGCGCGCTTGTCACCAACATGGGACAGAAGGTCGTTTCCTCCAACCGCAACGAGATTCATTTCGGGATTACACCCGGAGGATGCTTCGACCATCCCGACGTGCACAGGATGATGATGAGCTTCATCAGAAAGACCGTCTCCCATTTCAAGGACCGCCGGAATATCGCCGGATGGGACTGCTGGAACGAAATACGCTGGAACGTGCAGGCCGACGGATTCGTCTGCTACTGCCCGCACACGCTCGCAGCATACAGGAGCTGGCTCGAGGAGAGACACGGCTCTCTCGAGGAGCTTAACAAGGCATGGCAGAGGAGATATTCCTCATGGTTCGATGTCGTCCCGGGCAAGACGCCCCCGCGACCCTACACCGACATGATGGCCTTCCAGCACTTCCTCACCGAAAGGACCAACAGACATGCGGACGAGAGATACAGGCTGATCAAATCGCTCGATGGCGACAGGCCCGTCACGATACACGGCCCCTGCCCATGCTTCAACATGATCGGAGATTCGCACATGGAGCAGCCCTTGAACAGGGGAAACGACTGGGCGCTCGCCGATTCCCTCGACGGAGTGGGATGCTCCAACTTCCCGATGTGGTGGAATATGCCCATGAGCGACTACGCCATGTCCATGTCGCAAATCGCCTCCGCCGCGAGAAACAAACTCTTCTGGATAAGCGAACTGCAGGGAGGAAGAGTCGGCATGGGCTTCGACTCCTACGAGCCAGTGCCTCCGGAAAAACAGCAGAAATGGGTCTGGGAGGGAGTGGCGCATGGCGCCTCGACAATACTCTTCTGGTGTTGGCGAGACGAAGTCTTCGGCGGCGAATCATCAGGCTTCGGAATCGTCGGCAGCGACGGCCTCGCAGCCAGAAGACTCGACGGAATAGGCGCCACTGCAGCTGCCATGAAGAAGCATTCCGCGATCCTCGCGAAATACAAGATGGACAAGCCGGAAGTCGGGCTCTTCTTCAGCCCGCAGAGCTATTATCTGCACTGGTCCCATGAGAAGACGGCGGGCAGGGCTCTGGCGGGCATGCGCGGCTATTTCAAAGCCCTCGTCGTCAACAACATCCCATGCAGATTCGTCGAGGAGGAGCACCTCGGGGAGATGAAGGGACTCAAGGTCCTATTCATGCCCAGGGCCAACGTCATGGACAGCTCCACTTCGGATAGGCTGATCTCCTTCGTAAAGGACGGCGGAACCCTCTTCTGCGAATGCGAGACCGGGGCGTGGGACTCGACAGGAATATACAGGTATCCAGAGGACCGCTTCGCGTCGAAAACCGACGGAACCGTCGAGATTGGCAGGCGATCAATGGAGGGGAAGACCATCAAGGCGCATTTCAACGGGCTCAAGCTCAGGCTCAGGCCCTCACAGTGGCTGTGTCCATGGATCGCCGCTGGAAAAACCAGGACCATCGCAAGACACCCGGACGGCTCCGCCATCATCGCCGAATACAATCTCGGCAAGGGAAGGATCATCCTCTGCGGATCATATCTTGGAAACGAATACGACAGGAAACGCTACGACGACTTCGAGGACTTCCTGCTTGCGATAATATCGTCCTCCGGACTGCAGCGCGAATTCCGCGTCCACGAGAAACGCTCGGGCGACTTCAACAACTTCACCCACGTGGTCGTTGGCAGCTCCGATGGAAGGAAAATCGTCTTCGTCTTCATCCCGGACGGGAGGGATTCCGCCGAAATAGTATTCGACAGGGACTTTTTCCGCTCGGAGAAGCTGAAGGACCTCATGACAGGCGAGAAACTGCGCCTGCGCAAGTCGGGGAAGAAAGGCCACGCAAAGCTCAAACTGTCACGAGGCGCACTGGGAATCAGGATAATGATGGAATCATAGCGACACTAGCTCCCCTTGAAGAAAAAACCGGCGGCGGCCGCTAGCGGAAAGAGCAGCAGCAGCGTCCACGCCCCGGCAAGAAGTCCAGCCGCCGAAAGATACACGGCCTGGAAGAGCAGCATCCCGCATATCAGCCTGCCTATGTCGGCACTCGTGTCGGAATTCCCAGCCACGATACGGTTCTTCAGAAATACAACGAATATCAGCGACAGTGGCAGAAACCCGGCCAGCCCGATGAAGAGAGCCGGAGGAAGCATCCCGGTGCTCCTGGTCACGACGAACATCCTCCCCGCGAAATGCACGGAGAGCAGGACGAGAGACAATCCTGCAATCCATGCGCCGGGGATCAGCCCGGACTTCTCCGCGTTCCTCTCGTCCCTCGCCTCGACCGACACCCCGAACACGTATGCAGAATAGAGAACCGTGAAATGCAGCGTCGCGAGAAGCTCCGGCAGCGATCCGGGAATCCCGAAACAGGATGCGCCCAGAATGACATTGAGCCCCCTGCACGACGCCAGAAGAAGAGGCCCTACGACCCTGTTCGACTTGAAGACGAAATCATATAGGACTATGCACGAGAGTAGGACCGCGCAGACCAGTCCGCAGCGCGGATGCGCCGCGAAGCCCAGCGCCAGACCGGAGACGAGCATGAGAATCGCAGCCACCTTCGCCTCTCCAACACTTATCCTCCCAGATGGCAGCGGCCGCCACGAACTGCTTCTCCTGTCCTCCTCCACATCCCTGATGTCGTTGCAGATCAACCCGAAGATGTAGCAGGACAGCGAAGATGCGCAGACCAGCGCGAAGGAGCTATCGAAGGATCTTCCGCCGGCGAGCAGAAATCCACAGATGCAGTCCCCAGGCACCGTGAACAGATTAGGGACCCTCGCGAGAACCATCCAACCCCTGGCCTTTTCAATTATGAAGTTCAATGCCTCTCCGCTTTTGTGAACATGGCGAAGGAATTGTCAACGCTTTTCGCCGCCAGATCCTCCACGTCCCGGCCAAGTATCCCGGCCGCCTTCTCCACTATAAAAGGAAGATATTCGGGATGGTTCGGCTTGCCACGGAACGGCGCAGGAGCCAAATATGGAGAATCCGTCTCGAACAATATCCTGTCCTCCGGAGTCGCACGGAGAAGTTCCCTCACGTTCTCTCCCTTCGAAAAAGTTATTATCCCGCCAAAACCAATGTAGGCGCCAAGGAGAAGGAACTCATCAATCCATTTCCGCGACCCGGTGAAGCAATGCATCACAAAGCGCCCACCACCCAGGGAGAAATCCCTCAGGATGGCATGGCAGTCCGCATACGCCCCGTCAGCACCCTCCTTGTCCCTGCAATGTATCACCGCCGGAAGGCCAAGACGCAGCGCCGCCTGCAGCGAGATCTCAAGAAGCGGCCGCTGCCTCCTCCTGTCGGATAATTCATAGTAGTAGTCTAGCCCCGTCTCGCCGACAGCCACGCATCTCGCGTGGCCCAGCAGTCCGCATATCCGGGAGAAATCCTCTCCGGCATCATGCGGATGTATCCCGGCTGAGAACCATGCACCACCAAACGCAGAGGCGAATTCCATCGCCGCGAAGCTCGTCTCTATATCGGCCCCCGATATCAACATGGAATCCACACCGCCGGCAAGAGCTCTCCTGTGGAAATCGGCAGGATCGCCCCCATCGAGGTGTGCATGAGTGTCGAATAGCTTCACAATATGTCCCTTCGCAAAAAAAAAATATTTGTCAACAAATCAGCTTGCAATCGTCAAGGAAGATGCTAATCTACCCTCCTTGCGGCAAAAAACAAAACACAAAAAAAAACAGGAGAGGGAAATGTCCAATCTAAATCTCGTCTTCAGAAAGGAAGTCTCCAGAATCGTATCGAGAGAAACCAGAGGCGTGGTCGACCCACTGGTCGCGAAAGTGCTCGCCCTGAAAAAGGAAATCGCAGAACAAAAGCAGATGCTCAAGGTCCTCGTCGAAAACGCAGGACTCCAGAGCAAGATAGTCTCCGTCAAGGACAAAATCAAACCCCTCCCGGAAGAAGCACTCGGAAACGTCAGAATCGGAGGCGGACTCATCAAGAAGATGCGCTCCAAACTCAAAATGAGCAGAGTGATACTCGCCAAGATGCTCGGCGTCAGCCAGAACTCCGTCTACCAGTGGGAAAGCGGAAAGGTCCGCCCCAGAAAGCAGGTCATAGCCAGACTGGTCGCTCTCAGAAACATGGGCAAAAAAGACCTCAAGAAGTTAATCGCACAGGTCAAGACTGCCTGAGCACGGCAAAGCGGCGGAAACTGCGCAAACTACCTCCGCACCGGCAGTGCCGCTTTTTCAGAACCGGGAGGGCGCGCGGCTGCGCGCGCCCGTCCCGGACCACCGCCTCCTCGCAAGGAGATGGCGGAGCAAAGGGGAAAAAGGGAAGACGGCGCATGACGCGATCCGGGCCCGGCCGCCAAAGCAGGACGGTCATTCCCGCCCCCCCCTGGCGGGCAGGGAGGGCATCCACCCTCCCTCGCCACCCTCGAACGCATCCTTCCCTATGAGCGGCACGAAGCGGCATCCAGTATGCTCCGTGATCGAAATCTCCCCTCCCGAAGCATCCTTCTCTCCAAGCAGAAGACGCTGGACTTCGAGCGGTCCGCAGGGTATTGTCAGCTTGCCTGATGGGGCGAGTTGTTCAATAAGCGCAGGTGGAATCTTCGGACACGCCCCGGAGACTATGATCAAATCGAATGGAGCAGCTTCCGGAAATCCAAGACTTCCATCTCCGACCACGAACCTCACCCTCGACGCGTATGGGAGCCCAACCATGTTCCCCTCCGCGAATTTCGCAAGCTCCTCCATCCTCTCGATGCTGACCACCTCGAATCCAAGTCGCGCGAGAATCGCAGTCTGATACCCGGACCCGGTGCCGACATCGAGCGCCCGGGCAGGCGGCTTCGTGTAGACAAGCTCGGTCATCAATGCGGCCATGTAGGGTTGCGATATGGTCTGCCCGCAGCATATCGGAAGGGGGTGGTCTTCGTACGCGCACATCATGTGCTCGGACAGAATGAATCTCTCCCGCGGAACGTCCAGAAATGCATCTAAAACACTTTGATTGGATATGCCCCTCGGGACGAGCTGTCTCTCGACCATGTCTCGGCGTTGGATTTCAAATCCCGGGCTTATCATCTCCTCTTCGCAGCCATCATCCTGCTGATGGTCTTGCGGTCCTCGTCGCGCTTAAGCTTCTCACGCTTGTCGTATTGGGTCTTCCCCTTCGCCAAGGCGATGTCCACCTTGACTCTCCCACCCTTCAAGTGGAAGTTCAGAGGCACTAGCGTCAATCCCTTCTGCTTCAGCGCCTGGAATATCTTGCGGATCTCCGCCTTGTGCAGCAGGAGGCGCCTGGGACGGACAGGATCGTGGTTGTTGTGGCTGCCAAACTCGTATTTGGATATGTGGCAGCCAAAGAGCTTCACCTCGCCTTCCTCGACCTTCGCGAAGGATTCGTTCAGGGAGACGTTCCTGAGACGGCAACTCTTCACCTCGGTCCCCTTCAGCTCTATCCCGGCCTCGTGAACCTCGATTATGTGGTAGTCGTGCCGCGCCTTCCGGTTCTCTATCAGTGTCTTGCTCATGCCCCCAAATATATTTGCCTCCAGCCATATATCAAAGCCGCTAATTGCGATCGCTCCAAAAAATAGCGGGGAGAGGCGATTCCAGTTGATAACTGCCTTTCCCATGCTATTTTTCGCTTTTCAAAACATAAATCGAAGGATTTGAAGATGCCAGAGGAGAAAAATTCCGACAGGATGGAGAAAATCGTCTCCCTATGCAAGAGGAGAGGATTCATCTTCCAAAGCTCAGAAATATACGGCGGCATAAATGGATTCTGGGACTACGGCCCATATGGCGTCGCACTCAAGCGCGCCGTCGAACAGGCCTGGTGGCGCGAAATGGTCGAGCAGAGAGATGACGTCGACGGCATAGACTCCACCGTCATCTGCCATCCCAAGGTCTGGAAGGCCTCAGGCCATCTGGACAAGTTCGGCGACCTCATGACCGACTGCCGGGACTGCAAGGCCCGACACAGAGTCGACCAGATGGAGGACAAGGCCGTCTGCCCGGCATGCGGTTCCAAAAACCTCACCGCGCCACGCGAATTCAACCTCATGATGAAGACATACGTCGGCCCCGTATCCGACGAGGACCATGTCGCTTATCTCCGGGCGGAGACATGCCAGTCCATATTCCTCAATTTCAATCTCGTCCGCATAAGCACAAGGCGCAGCCTGCCCTTCGGAATCGCCCAGATCGGAAAGGCCTTCAGAAACGAGATCAATCCGAGGAATTTCACTTTCCGCTCCCGCGAGTTCTCACAGATGGAGATGGAGTTCTTCTGCGCCGAAGAGGACTCGATGAAATGGTTCGAATACTGGAAGAACGAGAGAATCAGATACTACCGCGAGGTGATCGGTTTCGCAGATAACGAAATCAAAATCCACGAACACGAGACCCTCGCCCACTACGCCAAGGCCGCCCTCGACATCGAATTCAAATTCCCTTTCGGATGGGGCGAACTCGAAGGCATACACCACAGAGGAACATGGGACATGGGACGCCATCAGGAATTCTCGGGAGAATCCCAGGAGTATTTCGAACAGACCGCAGGGAAAAAATTCCTCCCCACCGTGGTCGAAACCTCCGTCGGAGTGGACAGAACCGTCCTCGCGATAATATGCAAGGCATACGACGAGGACAAGGCCGATACCAAGAAGGAGGGAATGGAGGAGGACACAAGACTGGTCATGCGAATCAAACCCCGATTCGCTCCAGTCCAGGTCGCAGTCCTGCCACTCGCCAAGAAAATAGCGGAACCCGCCGAAAAAATTTACAGGGATGTAAAAAAATCATTCCGATCAGAGTTCGACCTCACGGGAAGCATCGGGAAAAGATATAGACGCCAGGACGAAATCGGAACCCCATTCTGCGTCACTTTCGACTTCCAATCCATCGAGGACGGCGCCGTGACAGTCCGCGACAGGGACCGCATGACACAGGACCGAATCCCCGCCACAGGCCTGAACCAATATCTGACGGAGAAAATACATGCCTGAGAACAATAGACCCAAAACGCCATCGCTCGCATGCCCGAAATGCCAGGGCAGATCCCTCAACGAGAGGAAAATCGGGGCAACCACCGTCCATGAATGTCCGTGCTGTTCCGGAATCTGGCTGGACAAGGGCGAACTCAACGAAATAGCCCACCCGGCCGAGGGAGACCTCGAATACTGCTCCCGCGAAAACATCGAGGAGGACAGGATATCCGAGATCACATGCCAAGCATGCA
>CAZGJP010000119.1:6135-7651 GCA_964526605.1 uncultured Lentisphaera sp. | reverse complement strand
GGGAGATTGACGCGGACATGATAGGGATGGGCCCCTACATCGTCCACCACGAGACTCCGCTGGCCGCGGAGGCGGCCGGATACGGGAACGAGGCCCAGCTCGACCTTGGGCTTAGAATGATCGCTGCCACGAGGATATTCCTCAGGGACGTGAACATCGCCTCGACCACGGCGCTGCAGGCGCTGAAGCATACGGGAAGGGAGCTGGGGCTGCTGGCCGGTGCGAACATAATCATGCCGAACCTCACCGAGACCAGATACCGCCCGTCATACCAGCTCTACGACGGGAAGCCATGCCTCGACGAGAATTCCTCCATGTGCAAGTCATGCCTCAAGAGGAGGATAGAGGGCATAGGCGAGACGATAGGCTTCGGGGACTGGGGCGACTCCCCCCATTGCTATCAATCAAAGAAAATATAAACTCATTTTTACGCCCGAGCCAATATCCAACTCCAACGTCCAATTTTCATCGGAGCGGACGGCAGCAGCGCTTGCCCGTTCTCCTTTGGAGAATGCCATCCCTAGCTTCCCATTTCCGGACGGCACGGCGTGCCGTCCCTACCTTTCCCGGTTTTCTGGTAGGGCGCGATCGCCGAGCGCGCCACTCCCGGACGGCACGATCGTGCCGTCCGTGCCAGCGCCCGAGTACGCTGACAGGGTTCAAGCCTTCGCGTTGGCCTTCTTCGCGTCCTTTTCCCCTTTGAACGGCTTATGCCAGTAGGAGACCAGGGCGCTTGCGATGTAGACTGACGAGTATGTCCCGAAGAACAGCCCTATCACCATCACGGTGGCGAATGCTCTCACCGATGCGTCCTTGATGATGAACAGGAAGAGGACCGAGATAAGCGTGGTCAGCGACGTGAGTATGGTCCTGTTGAGGGTCTGGTTCACGCTGAGGTTGATGATCTCGTTGTAGGTCTTGTTGCGTGAGAGCTCGATGTCCTCGCGTATCCTGTCGAATATCACGATGGTGTCGTTTATGGAATATCCGAGTATCGTCATGAGCGCTGCGATTACGGTGAGGGAGAGTTCCGCGGGGATGCCGAAATAGCTGAGCGCCACATAGCCGCCCGCCGCGATGATCAAGTCGTGGATCAGCGCGACGATCGCTGCGATGCCATACGAGAGCTCGAATCGGAACGATATGTAGACGATCATCCCGAGGATTGAAATGAGGAGCGCTATCAAGGCCGCCTTTGTGAACTCCCAGCCAATCAGGCCGCCCATCGCGATCTCGTCACCGCCCTGGAGCTTGAGAGCTGGGAAGGCTCCGTTGAGAATGCCCTGTATCTTCTCCCTGACTCCGGCATCGGCGTCGAGATCCTCCTCGGAGAGAACTATCTCGATCTGCCTGCTGCTTTCATCCACCACGCTGGTCTTGTAGGAGACTTTCGCGCCTCTGAATCCCGATGAATCGAGCTTCTTCGCGATTTCAGCCTCCGGACCCAACCCCAAATTGGACCGGTTTAACGTGGCACCCCCCGTAATTAATAAACAGGGGAGCAAAGGCCCAAACC
>CAZGJP010000119.1:3191-6125 GCA_964526605.1 uncultured Lentisphaera sp. | reverse complement strand
CTCTCCGAATAGGAGCAGGTTATCCTGGCTCCGCCACGGAAGTCTATTCCAAGGCTGCTCCTGCCCTTCACCGCGAACACGGCGATGGATATTGCTATCAGGGCTATGGAGAACGCGCCGGTCAGATATTTGTATTTGAGGAAATCGAAGTTCGTCTCCGGGAATATCCGCAGCATCTTGATCTTCTTGAGTCCGCCGTATCTGGTCGCCATGTCGAAGAGAAGGCGGGAAAGGAATAGCGCTGTGAACATGCTTGAAACTATGCCCATGCTGAGAGTCACCGCGAATCCCTTCACCGCACCCGAGCCAAGCCCCAGAAGGATCAGCGCCACGAAAAGCGTGGTCAGGTTCGAGTCCAGAATCGTCAGGAACGCCCTCGAGAAACCGGTGTCTATCGCACTGAGCAGGGTCTTGTTGCTCCTGAGCTCCTCCCTCATCCTCTCGAATATCAGGACGTTGGCATCAACCGCCATCCCGATGGTGAGAATTATGCCCGCGATCCCAGGCAGGGTCAGCGTCGCACCGAAGGACGACAGGAAACCGAGTATAAGGACCACGTTCACCATGAGGGCTATGTCCGCGATGATCCCGGCCACGCCGTAGTAGATAGCCATGAACAGCATCACCAAGACGAGAGCCGAACCACATGCCATCGCTCCTGTCCGGACGGATTCGAGGCCGAGCGTCGGGTCGGTGTCGAATACTCCCTCGACGTCGAGGTCGAGAGGCAGACTGCCACTTATGAGCGCATTCGATATGTTCTGGGCCTCCTCGCGCGAGAAGTTGCCTGTTATCTGCGCGTCGCCACCCATTATGGCCTGCTTGATCTGCGGGGCTGAATAGAGCTTTCCGTCAAGAACGATGGCCAGCAGGCGGCCGACATTCTCGCTTGTGATCTTTCCGAAATCCCTGGTTCCCTGGGCGTTGAAGGAGAGATAGATGTATCTCTGCCCGAATTCGTCAAGCCTTGGCCCCGCGTCAATTATGCCTTTGCCTGTCATCTCCGCGCGTGTCTTGACCAGATAGTATCTCTTTATCGGTTTCTTCCCCTCGGACTGGTCGAGGGTGCTCATTACCTCGTATCCACGGTATGGCTCCGGCATGACGAACTTGTCCCCCTCGGAAAGACAGCGCTGAAGATGTTGCTCCATGAACTGGTCATTGTCCTTGTGGACGAGCTTGAAATGGAGGCTGGCCGACATTTTGATGAGATTGAGCAGCTTGAGTTTTTCCTCCTTGGAAACGGTTGGCACCTTGAGGGAGATGTACTTGTCGCCGACCGGGGATATTTCGGTCTCGTATATCTTCTGGGCCTCCAGCCTGTTCCTGAGGATCTCCACGGCCGCGTCGCGGTAGCGGTCGAAATTGTCCTCTATCTCGGCCGTCCTCTTGCGTCCCTCCTCGCTGTCTTCCTGCTTCTTGGGATTGAGGAGCAGCATGAACTCCGCGCCACCGTTCAGGTCGAGGCCGAGGCGGATGGAGCCGCTCGACTTCTCCCTGATGAAGCTTATCACGTCGCGGTTGACTGTCGCACCCTTCACCGGCACATATTTGGTCAGATCCAAGTTCAGTTCCGCCGCCGCCTCGTCGAGGGCGACCTGCGCGAAGACGCCTTTTTCCGCCGTCTTCTTCCGGGCGAGCGAGACCATGTCCTCGAATTGCTTGTCCTTGTTCTTGGCCAGCCCCTCGAGGACGCTTATCATGTCACGTTGCGCCAGCGGGAACATGGACCATGCGAAAATGGCGACGATGACCACCGCGAGGATGGATCTCAGCAGAACTGGTTTCTTCATGTTATATCATTCCTCTGTCGTTTTTTCTTTATCCTTGGCAAGGCCGGCCACATTGGCCTTGTTGATTTCTATCTTCACGTTGTCGGCTATCTTGAGAATGTATGTGCTCTCCTTCACGTTCGCGATCATGCCGTGTATGCCGCTGGTGGTGACTACCTTGTCCCCGCCCTTGATGCTCTTGAGCATCTCCTGCTTCCTCTTGTTCTCCTTCTGCTGGCTCCTGAACATGATGAATATCATGAAGACCATGAATATGAGCATTGGGACCATTGGGGAGGAGAGAAGGCTGCCGAGGCCGCCTGAGCCCGCGGCCTGACCCGCGACAAGAATGTCGAATCCAGTCATTTGTGATTTTCCATGGGTTGTGTTTTTACGGGAAACCGGCCCCCAAGACGGTCCGGAGGCGTTGCGAAAGGCGAAATCTAGCACGGGATGCGCATTTCTCAAGGACGGATGGAAGATTTTTGGAGAAAAGAGGACTCATGACGAAAAATATAGGAGACAAGATTCAGGTCCCGGGATCCGCGTTTTGAGTTTTGCCATCCCCTGGAATACTGCGACCTGCATCTGGGAAAAGAGAAATGGGGCCCACCATGGGCGAGCGGGAACAAGACAGTGAAACTTGGCCCTTCGACTCGGATATCCTCGCTCAGGGCATTCGAATCTTGAAACGGACATGCCGTTTCAGCGAGTCGAATGGTGCGCCCGGCGGGATTTGAACCCACAAGCTCCCCGAGGCACCTGGGGGCGCTCGGGGCACTCTATCCACCTTCCCCAAGAATTCTCTTTATGCTTTCAACGCTTTTCTTTCTCTTGAAATTCATTTCTTGTTTTACTGCATCGGATCGTGTGGGAAATTCCTCTCTGTAGACGATTTCCCATGGACCTCTTCCCCTGGTCGCCGGAGCTTTGCCCCGGTTGTGCTCAGAAAGCCTCCTCGAGGGATCGTCGCTCGATCCAATATAGAACCTTCCGCTCTTTTCGCTCTGAAGTATGTACACGAAGTATGCCATGTCAGCCGAATCATGGTCGAAGTTGGTGCGCCCGGCGGGATTTGAACCCACAACCTACGGCTTCGGAGGCCGTCACTCTATCCAGTTGAGCTACGGGCGCAGTATCATATTTTTAAAAGCACTCCGGT
>CAZGJP010000119.1:0-3091 GCA_964526605.1 uncultured Lentisphaera sp. | reverse complement strand
TTTTGAACCCACAAGCTCCCCGAGGCACCTAGGGGCGCTCGGGGCACTCTATCCAGTTGAGCTACGGGCGCAGTATCATATTTTTAAAAGCACTCCGGTCTTTTTTTTTGAACCCACAAGCTCCCCGAGGCACCTAGGGGCGCTCGGGGCACTCTATCCATGTGCTGTTCAGAACTTGTGCTGTTCAGCACTTGTGCTGTTCGGCACTTGTGCTGTTCAGCACTTAGGGTGCATAATCTAGCACTTGGATGTGATTTTGAAAACGGAAAGCAAATAATCGGCGAGACTCTGCCCTTTGGGTTCTGAGCTTCGCCGAATATCCGAGCCGATTGAAAAAAACGCATTGGCCGCTATTTTACAGGCTCAACATTCAAAGATGAAACGAAGAGGTTTTTACAGATGTCTGAAACACCAGCACCATTTGGCGGCAGTCCGGAAGACAACGAGATGCGCATGCTGACTCCGAGAGCCCGTCAGGCGCTCCTTCTCGCCCAGAAGGAGGCGGCTCGATTCAACCACGACTATGTGGGGCCGGAACATCTTCTCCTTGGTGTTCTCCGTCTGGGCCAAGGGGTGGCTGTGGCCGTTCTGCAGTCCATGGGCCTGAATCTGGAATCCCTGCGCATCGAGGTGGAGAAAAATTCCGGATCTGGTCCGG
This sequence comes from uncultured Lentisphaera sp., assembly GCA_964526605.1. GTDB lineage: Bacteria > Verrucomicrobiota > Lentisphaeria > Victivallales > GWF2-50-93 > DYMC01. Next base: position 2,433 of record CAZGJP010000119.1, on the reverse strand, counting down.
CCACCAAGGTGCAGGGCGACCTCCCGTTCACCGAGTCCATGAAGAGAATACTCATACTCTCTGCCCAGGAGGCAAAATCGCTGAACTACAATTTCATCGGAACCGAGCACCTGCTGCTCGGGCTGCTCCGCGAGAAGGACAATGTCGCGGCCAGGATACTCAGGAACCTCAAGATAGACCCGGAAAACGTCAGGAGGGAGGTCATCAAGGCGCTTGATCCGAACTACCTGCCGCAGGACGAGGACGGCGGAAAGGGAGCTGCCTCCGCGCAGCAACCCGGCGCACAGCAGGGACAGCACAACGCGCTGAAGGCGTTCGGAAGGGACATAACCGAGCTCGCCGCCAAGGGCGGTCTCGATCCGGTGATCGGCAGGAAAGACGAGATAGAAAGGGTCATTCAGATACTATCGAGGAGAACAAAGAACAATCCGGTGCTCATTGGCGAGGCCGGAGTCGGGAAGACCGCGATAGTCGAGGGACTCGCCCAAGCCATAGTCTCGGGCAAGGCCCCTCCCCTGCTTCACGGCAAGCATGTCTATGCCCTCGACCTGCCGCTCATGGTCGCAGGGACAAAATACAGAGGCCAGTTCGAGGAGCGCATCAAGGCGGTCATTGATGAAATCAGAAACTCAGGCAACGTCATACTCTTCATAGACGAATTGCACACGCTGGTCGGGGCCGGAGGTGCCGAGGGGGCGATGGACGCGGCGAACATAGTCAAACCCGCCCTCTCCAGGGGCGAACTCCAGTGCATCGGCGCCACAACCATGGACGAATATCGCAAGGGCATCGAAAAGGACGCCGCCCTCGAGAGGAGGTTCCAGCCGGTGATGGTCAATCCTCCCTCCGTGGACGAGACCTTCGAGATTCTCAAGGGCCTGAGGCCCAGATACGAGAAGCACCACAACTGCAAATATTGCGATGCAGCCCTGGCCGCGGCCGCGAAGCTTTCCGACAGATACATAAGCGGGCGCTTCCTTCCGGACAAGGCCATAGACGTGATTGACGAGGCTGGCGCGCGGGCCCGGATCAAGGCGTCGTCGGTCAGCGCCGATTTCGGCGGCCTCGAGGAGGAGATGAAGAAAATCCAGGCGGGCAAGAAGGAGTCCATCGCCAAGCAGAATTTCGAGGAGGCCGCCTTCTTCAGGGACAAGGAGAAGAAGCTGAAGGCCGAGCTGGACGCCAAGGTCGCGGAGTGGAAGGAGTCCCAGAGCAGAAACACGCCGATGATAGACGAAAAGGACATCGCCGAGGTCCTCGCGAAGTTCACCGGCATTCCAGTCCAGCAGATGGAGGAGGGCGAGACCGCCAAACTGCTCAAGATGGAGGAGGCTCTCGCGTCGGCGGTCATCGGCCAGCAGGAGGCGATAGGCACGATATCCCGCGCACTGCGCAGATCGCGCGCCGACCTCAAGGATCCGCGCCGCCCGATAGGATCCTTCATATTCCTCGGCCCGACAGGCGTGGGGAAGACGCTTCTGGCCAAGGCCCTCGCCGAATTCATGTTCGGCGATCCGGACGCCCTGATCCAGATAGACATGTCGGAATACATGGAGAAGTTCAACGTCAGCCGTCTCATAGGCTCGCCGCCGGGATACGTCGGACACGACGAGGGAGGCCAGCTCACGGAGAAGGTGAGGCGCAAGCCCTACTCGGTCGTGCTCTTCGACGAGATCGAGAAGGCGCACCCGGATGTGATGCACCTCCTGCTACAGATACTGGAGGAAGGCAAGCTCACCGACAGCATCGGCAGGAAGATAATATTCAGGAACACCATTGTCATCATGACCAGCAACATTGGCGCGGAGCAGATGATGAAAGGCGGCGGAATCGGATTCGGCGCCGACCCGTCCTCCGTTGACAAGGAGAGCCACGAGAAGACCCGCGACAGGCTGCTGGACATCGCGAAGAAGCACTTCAAGCCGGAGTTCATCAACCGCGTGGACGAGGTGATAGTGTTCAGGAAGCTCGACAAGGACGCCCTGCGGAAGATCGTCTCCATAGAGCTCAAGAAGGTCTCCGAAAAGATGGGTGCCCAGAACATGAAGATAGAATTCGAAGACCAGCTTACCGACTTCATCATCGAGCAGAGCTACAAGCCGGAGTTCGGCGCAAGGCCCATAAGAAGGAACATCGAAAGACTCATCGAAGACCCGCTCGCAGAGGAGATTCTCAAGGGGTTGCTCAAGGGGGCCACCAGCGTAACAGCCAAGCTGGACAACAACAAGATCATATTCTTCCCGGACATCAGCGCGACATCAGCGGACGACACGGACAGGAAACAGAGGAAGACCAGAAAAAAACAGTGATGTAAATATTCACTGAACGACGCAGTTCAGTGAATATTTACCCGCGATGCCCTGCGGCCACAGGTACTTTGCGCCGTCCCGGCGCAAAGAGTCGTCGGTTTGAAAGTTGTGAACTCCTACGGAT
>CAZGJP010000118.1:0-7783 GCA_964526605.1 uncultured Lentisphaera sp. | reverse complement strand
ATCGGCTTCTGTCCCTCCTTTACCACTTCGCGTTCGACGAGAGTCACGGCTATGATGTCGGGAGCGGCGGCGGACACATGCACGCATCTGGCGCCATCCGCCGGATGATGGGTTCCCGCTGAGAGCGTCTGGCGTATTTTATCGGCCTTCGCCATTTCCGCGGCCTTCCGCTTCTCCTCTGCGGCGCTGATCTCGGCCAAGTTCTTCTCCCTCTGCGCCAGCATCTTCCCGTCCGGGGGGAGAAGCAGTATCCTGTCTATCTCGATTGCCACCCTCTCCGGCTTCCATGATCCCTGCACCTGCATCATGGTGATGCTCGACGAATCGAAAGGCTTTTCCGATTCGGATGGCTTCAGCGGCATGGCGTTTCGCGCGACGATCTCCTTGAACTCCGTTCCGGCCCCGTTCATGTCGAACTCGAAGGTCCGCCTCGCCTTGGATGCGTCCTCGAAAAACACACGGATGAGTTTCGCCTCGTTGCCAGACCTTGCCCTGGCCCTTATCGCGAGAGTGCGGTCGCCACTGGCCGACAAGTCCATCCCCATCTTTCTCGTCGCGCCTCCCTTGCCGCCGGCGGCCTCGATGATCAACACGCCATTGTCCGTCCTGACGGCCTCCTTGGCGAAGTCGCCGTATGAATAGTCGTGTGGCTTGTCGAAATCCTCGACCACAGTGCTTTCCGATGCGGAAATCGCTGAAGACAATACCAGAAGAACCGCCATCACCCTCAGGCCGGACATCAATTTTCCTCTCATCTGCTCTCTCCTTTGAAAATTGGAATCAATGAAGCTGTTGAACACAATATAACCGCGCCAACGGAAATGTAACGGTGGACAGTATCGGAGCCGGGAAAAAAGCAGCAGCCACTCAGTCGTATTTCACGGTCAGGACATCAAGGCCCTTCAGTTCGAGAACGCCCTTGCCGTTCACGTAGAAAACGCAAAGAGCCGTGGCCGCATCGGATGGAACGGCGAGCTTGGCGTCCATGATCTTCTCTTCCGCGGCAGGCTTGGCGGAGAACGGGATTATCACTCCCTTCCCGACCGTCCGCTTCTCCTGGTTCTGGAATACGATCATCCCGCCTACGCTGTCAAATCCATCCGCCTTGTAGGAGCCCTTCACCACAATTTCCCCGACTGATTCGAGAATGATCGTCTTCACCATCTTTGCATCCCTGAGGCTCTGCCCCCCGGTTCCCAGCGTGATCAGATCGGATCCGCCAACATTCTCCTTGGAAAGCTGAGCGCCGTTGAAGGCTTCCCACTCGGCAGAAAACTTCAACCCGGTCCTCTCCACGGCGCCCGACGAGTCCGCCAGCGCCGCCTCCCTGTCTCCGACGATCACGGTCTCTCCGCTCCCGATGCTCTTCATCTCCACCTTCCCGCTCATGACATCGAGGCGGGTCTGCTTCTCATCGCTTTCAAGCTCTATTCTTGTGCCAAGTATCTTGATCTGGACATGGGCGGTGGCCAGGATCATCGGAGTCTTCTGCGCCTTGCAGTCGAGCCTGAGCAGACCTTTCTGGAGAAATACAGCCTTCTGTCCGGATTCCGCCCTGAACGACCTCATCTCGGTTTCCGATCCGAGCGACAGCCTGCTCCCGTCGGGATAAGACAGTTCGAGGCTGGAATCGGCCGAGGTTGCGGCGGTCCCGCCGGGCTTCAGCCTGACCCCTTTCGCCTGCGCGCCGGAGAAGCTCCTCCCACGGGATGGAAGACATACGTCGCCTGAAGCGGACTCCACGGTCATCAGGACCGAGGGATCCTGCATCAATCCCCAGACTATCGCGGAGACCAGCGCGATTGATGCGGCAATCGGCAGAGCCCACCTGAATAGAATTCTTTCGGCGGAGAAGGGACGAGCGGCGGCCAGAGGCCGGACTTCCGCGATTTTCGCCGACAGCAGCGACGATATCCGACCCTCCCAGCCTTCGTCGGCGGACAGCATGTTCTCGGCTCCGAGCTGATCCCCGAGTTCCTTGGCGAAGAGAGGGTCGCACTCGACCTTCGTCTTCAACGCCGCGACTTCCTCGCCGGACAAATCCGCTCCGTCAATGTATCTCGATGCTATGTCCTCGATGTTCATAGGCTCCAACCTTTCTGGGATAAACCCCTTGCCGCCCATCATTCATTCCCTGGCACTACCGCATCCGCTTCCCTTCGAGGCATTCCTTCAATGCCGTGCGTATCCTCATCATGGCCATGCGGGCGGCGGCCTCGCTCCCCATGCCCAGCTTCTCCACTATGTCCTTGAAGTGGCTGCCATCCTTGTATTTCATCTCGACGATGGTCCTGCTCCTCTCGGGCAGCTCGCCGATGCATTCCCTGAGGCGTGGAAGCATAGCCCCCAAATCCTCGGCCTCATCTCCGGCGCCAGCGTCCAGCATATCCGCGATCGCCTCCCGGTGCCTGGCCTGCATGCGCCGTTCGCTCCTGAAATGGTTCATCGAGATATTCCGCGCCATCCCCTTTAGCCAGGGGACAAGCTCCACGTCGTCAGGCTTCGCGCCGGGATTTCTCCAATAGCCCAGAAACACCTCCTGCACTACGTCGTCGGCCTGGGCATGCCCCACGCCAAGCCCCATGACGTAGTATCTCAGCCTCCTTCCGTTCTCGGAGACTATCCTCTCAATGTCCATCGCTTCTTTCATGAGTATAACCGCCGCCCCAGTTTCGTAACGACCCCGGCTACGGGGTGATTCCCGCAACCAGCATAACTCTTTTAAAAATAGCGGTTTGTCGATAAAATTCAAGGCAAGGACCAATCCGCCATGGCATGAAATTCAAGCGGGCCAAAACAAGGATGCAGAAGTTTTCCCCATTCGAGAGGGCCTGCGGCGCACCCGCGCCGCTCGCAAATCTCAAATCTCAGATCTCAAATCTCAGATCTCAAATCTCAGATTTCAGATTTCAATCCTCGACGCCGATCTTGATCTCGTCGGAGTTGGCCTTGAGTTCGGGCGCGTACATCGCCGAGCCTTTTGTCGGCAGCGCGCTGAAGATTCCGGGGATCTCGGCCTTCATCCTGTATGAGACGCTGTGCTTGCCACGGGCCAGAGTCCTGGCGAAAAAGAGCACCCTCTCGTCACGGAACTCCACAAATGCGCCCATCTCGTTGCCGTTGTATCCGCTGCGAACTTCGCATGGCTCCAGTCCGGCCGGCTTCATGTCCTCGAAAACGAGATACTCGTAGTCGTTCTTGCTTTCGACCACAAGTTCGACCTCGACGAGATCTCCGCTCTTCAAGAGGTCGAGATTCTTGATAGGGACTCTGTCATGTTTTTCGACATTCTGCTTCACGACCTGTCCGCGTCTGTCGGCCGCGCTCCGCTTCTTCTCGCTGCGGACAAGCTTGTAGTATCTGCGTTCGACCTTTATTTCAAGGCCTGTCTTTTCGATGAAGTCCTCCAGCGTGAAGTAGCTCAGGTACGCGCTGTAGTATATCGCGCCCTCCCCGGACTTCCTGAACTCCAGCTTGTGCACGCCCGTGCCGAGCTCCTTTCCCTTCAGCGTGATCGCGTTGTCGAATATGAAGAGATTGTCGGCCGTTATCCTCTGCTTCCTGATCTGTTTCCCGTCGAAGAGGACCTCGAGCTCCATGTCCGGCATGTTCTCACCGCTGGCCTTTATGAAATCGGCCATCGCCTCTATGCAGTAGGCCGTGTCGCGCGTGGAGTTCCAGTAGGTCGCATGCTTGCGGTTGTTGAGCAGATACTTCACCAGGCGCGGGCTTGTCTCCGACTTCGGCTCCGTCGCAGCGAGAAGTTTCAGGTAGAAGGCGTTCGCCTCCACCTCGCTTCCGTGCCAGCACCACCACCAATTGCCCTCGCCAAGATCCAGATAGGCAGTCTGATTCTCGTCGTCCAGCACAAGATGCTGGGAGATGTTTCTCTTTAGCATGTCGAGCTTGTCCTTCTCGCCGTTGAGATGCAATCCAAGCGCGTAGAGCGCCTTCGCATAGACGCGCAGGCCGTTCCTGTCGCGGTAGAGAATGCGCGTCATTTCCTTGTCCGACATCCCGCCTTCCGCGAGAACGCTATAGACGAGCGCGTCAATTTCATCTGCCCTCGCCTTGTAGTGATCGGGATGCTTCTCCTTGCAGGTTTCTCCCGACTCGAAGTGATGCTTGCAGAGGCGTTCGAGCTCGCGGCCCTGGTGTCGGGCGAGCCATTCGAGCCCTCTTTTTATGATCGTGGGATTGACCTCCAGGCCGCTGTTCCTGGCGGTGATCAGCCCGTGGACGACCACGGCCGTGGTGTGGGGATAGGAATATTCTCCATAACCGGAGAACCATCCCCAGCCGCCGTCGGAGAGCTGTATGCCCTCGATCCTCTTCAGCCCGGTGGACACCATGTCGTTGAACTGCTCGCTGTCGAATACCGGATCCCTGCGAAGCGTTTTCGCATAATTCTCTCCTGGCTTCCCAATCTGCTGGGAGTCGAAATTCGTCCTCTTCTTCGCGATGTCCTCCAAGTTCAGCCCCATGTTCGAGAGCGTCTTCCTCACTATCACCAGCGGCACGAACTTGTTCAAGGTCTGCTCGGTGCATCCGTAGGGATACTCGCACATGTATGGCAGAGCGTCGAGGAGCGAAAGCGCGAGACTCGGCGAATAGCGGACCTCCAGAACGCTCTCGTCCTCCCTGCGCTCGGCGGGAACGCTCATGACCGACGCCCCGCCCTTCGCGTCAGGCGTGATGACGGAAGTGAACGACACGGTCTTCGTCATTCCATGCACATATACTGGGAATTTCATCTCCATGGCGTCCGAGTCGTCGTCGGCTATCGCCTTCATGCGGACTATCGCCTCGCCCTCCGCGACTGCGGCGACCCTCCAGTCGACTCTGGCCTCTCCGCCCGCGGCGATCTCGACCTTGCGGCTCTTCGCATTATCCTTCTCGTCGAGCAATTCGAGGCAGTCCCCATCGAGTTCGATGATTGCGGAAGCCTTCTTGCCCGAATTGTGATAGTTGTGTATCACGGCGGAAAGCGTAACCTTGTCCTTTTCAATGAAGAATCTAGGCGCCTGAAGACGCAGTATGAAATCCTTCGATGTGATCACTTCGGCCTCGCCCTGCCCCACCCTCGTGCCTGAGGCCATTGTCCATGCCTTCACCTTCCATGTGGTGAGATTCTCCGGCATCGAGAGCTCGACAAGAGCCTCTCCACGCTCGTTCGTCGCGAGATTCGCAACCCAGAAGGCCGTGTCGGCAAAATTCTTCCTGACAGCCACGTTTTCGCCAGAGGCTTCCCCGCCACCCGGGGCGTTCCCCACATCAGCCTTGTCCTCCGCCTCCATCGGAGCAGCGGCATCGCAAAGCGTCATTGCCTCTGCTTTCGCGCACGCCGGAGCCGGTGGCATCATTCCCTTGGAACGTCTGGAGAATGAACGTCCTCCGCCAAATCCCCCTGCATCGTCCATCATGTCTCCATCGGTGCCAAAGCTGTAAATTTCTTCTGCAAGACCGATGTCCGCGAAGACGCCGAGCCTGGCGAGTCCGCTCTCCTTTTCCTTTAGGATGTTCCAGAAACTTCCGTCCACGCTCGACTCCGTCCTCGCATAGTGGTTTCTGCGCCACTTCCAGAAGAACTCCTTTATCTCCGGCACATTCGAGCCGCCGCTGATGTATTCGACGGCCTTGTCGTACATGGAGACGACCACCGACGAGTTCGCCAGCGCCTTGCCGTTCGCATCCGTGATTTTCAAGGTGGCGTATGCCTTCTCTCCGGGCTTGTATTTCTCCTTGCTTGGCAATATCTCCACGTCCAGCGCACATTTCTCCGGCGGCACGATTATCTCCTTGACAATGCTGTGCACCTTGCCATCGGCTACGGTCGCGGCCTCGACGAAGAAATTCGGCATATCCTTCTTGGAAACCGCGATCCCGTGCTCGACCGTGCCGTCCTTCAGAGGGAGAATCGCCGGAGCCCCGTAGACCCCGTTCCGGGGCCGGACGAATAGCAGGACCGTCGAATCCCTTTTTGCAGTGTTTATGCGCAAGAGAGCCTTCTCGCCATCCCGGTATTCTCCTTTCCTGGAGACTATCTCGACCTCGTTGAAGCGGTATCCTGCGTCGGCGGCATCATCGCCGAAGACGCTGAATATGCTCGCGCCCTCCCCTTTCGCACCCTTCGCCTCGAAAACGTATGATAGACGGTATTGGCCCTTCTCCCCGGCCTTGATCTTCATCGTCGCAAAGCCATCGCCGTCAGTCTTCAGATTCCATGATTCGAGAATTTCCTCGTTCGGAATTCCCTTCTTGTCGTATTTCACCTTAAAAAGCGACAGCTTCCCATCGCCCGCGAGGCCCTTCCCGTCGGCCGTCCTGACTGCGAAATTCGCAGTCACCGCGTCTCCCGGCTTCGCCCATCCCGCATCGGTCCATGAGTTGACCTTGAACGGCTTCGCCGCCGCGATGCATGATCCCTTTCCGAATATGGTCCTGCGCGAGGCGTCAACGACCTCCGCAGTGATCTCGTATCTCTGGTCGCGGCCGCCGTATATCGCCTTCGCGACGGAACTGTCGATCACAATGTCCACCGCGCCGTCTTCGCCGATGGCGACCTCGTTCTCCATGACGAGTTCCGGCGGTGCCGGATTGTATGGTATCCACCAGCATCTCGGGGCGCAGGATCCCCATGAGTCCCATCCCGGATACCATTCGTAGTCGGGAAGGCTCCACCAATAGCCCCGGCCGTATAGCCAGTCCCAGCGGCAGGGGAAGAACCATTCCTCGTTGTGCTGGTAGCGTTCGACCTTGTATTTCACCTTCGCGTTCGCGACAGGCGCGCCGAAGTAGTATTTAGCCTTCACCTTCGCCGTGATCTTGTCGCCGAGCGCGACAGGCTCCGATGGCTTGTCTATCGTAACCTCGAATTCGGGTTTTTTATATTCTTCGACTCTGAAGCTTCCAGCGCCCAGATGATTGTTCCCGATCCAAGCCTGGACGCTGTAATTTCCCAGATGGCAGTCCTTCTTGAGCTTGAACTTGCCTTCCACTCCGCCCCACTGGTCGGCGCTGACAGTCTCCTCGAAGGCCTTCTCGTTGAAGGAGTCCACCACCTTGATGTTTATCTGGCGGCCTGCGTATTCCGATATTTCCTCGGCGAGATTTTCATATCTGGTGCGGCCTATCCACACCTTGAATTTGACCTCCTGATCCGGCCTGTAGACCGGCCTGTCGGTGATCGTGTAGGTCTTCACGCCATCGTAGATCTCGTCGCGGCCTCCACTCATGAACCAGATGCTGTCGAAGCCCATGTAGGAGATCGCGCCGGAGGCGCTTTTCATCGTGACAAGCCAGTTCTCGCCTCTCTTGGCGGTGGACTGGGAGAGGACGCTGATCCCCTCCGCATTGGTCTTCGCCTCGAATGATTGCGCTATTACGTTCTGCCGCCTCCCCAAGTTCCAGAGCTTTTGGTCGAGATGCTCGAAACTGTAGCCGAAGAATTCGACAAGGGCTCCCGCGAGGGGCCTGCCACTGACGGCGTCAGCGCAGTAGTATATCATCGTGTTGTCTCCCGGCTTGCGGACAATCACGGCATCATTGAGCCATACGGTGATGCGTGAAAGATTCCCATCGCCGAATTTGGCGGTCACGAGATACGCGCCACCCTTGGAGAATGGAATCTCGACATTCTGGACCCTGTCCCAGTGGCCCTTCTTCGGCTTGAGTTCAAGCTTCCAGCCGGCAACTTTAGCACCGATGTATTTGCTCTCGTTCTGCTGGACTATCCTCCTTCCGATGTCGTTCAGGTCGAGCTTCTCCCACTTGAGCTCCTTCG
>CAZGJP010000117.1:0-7818 GCA_964526605.1 uncultured Lentisphaera sp. | reverse complement strand
CGATGCCACGGATCGTAATTGTCTTCATGTTTCCTCCTGCACGTTGTGATTGCACTATCATTATATATTATGATTGCACATTATGCAAGCACATTTGTGCTAAAAAATCCGGGAGACAGAGATTGCCATACAGCACGGAGGTAGAGTCATCGCCGGCGGAATGATTGAATGAGGGTTGCAGGTAGTAGAATGAGCTCCATGCTTGCGCATATCATCCCGGCCAAGGTGATCGAGCGAAAGTCCAGACCGAAAACCGAGGGCAAAGGATCCCCCGGCCTGTGAAGAATAATTGTCTCTATGGACCATATAGAAAAGCAAGCAAACCCTATTAGCAATAGGAAATTTAGGGCGGCCGCATAAATGACCGGAGATAGCTTGGTAAAATATAGCATCGGCGACAATCCCATATTCGAGGTCATCTCCGAATTCTTTTGCATTATGAAAAGAGACACGGCTAAGAGGATTGTCTGAATCGTGGCAGACAGAAGCGATGCGTGGAAGATCATTCTCGCCAGCTTCATCGAAAGTTTCATCATCTGCGCCTTTGATGATCCGGTCGAAGTTGCCAAGCTCGAAAAACATTCGACATATCCTATAATCGTTCCCGATATTCCTGCGAGAATTGTGGCTACAACACAGCAAAAAAGTATTTTTACAGCTAATGGAAACTTGTCCCCCGTAAATATTGTTGAGCTCATTATGGCAGCAACCCCGAGTGAAATTCCCGCACAGGTCAACAAGGCGACCAGAAGCCAGTGAAGTTTGCAAATATAGCTGCCTCCCAGAATCACATCCATCAAAGTTATTTCGCTGCCGTTCATTGACTGGACTCCTCAATCTTTGAGAGCGGGTTTGACTTGAAATGAAGAATAATGATGCAGATGAATATGGCGATCATGCACGGGACCGATGCGAGAATCGCAATGAACGGCATATATAAAGAATTGGATATACAGATTGCAAGCGATTGGGCCTTCGCCGACCCTGATGGCTCCAAGAATCCATGAATCCTGAACATGTTCAGAACAACCCCGAATGATCCAATTGCCAAGGCGAAGGGAACGGAGAAGACAAGCACCTTGAACATGGAATTATGTCCTCGGCCCTTTTGTAGCAGCGAAACTATGATGGCAGCTACAGCTAGGAGTGGTGAAACCACGGACATTGCTAAAACTACAATCCAAATAAGTAGAGTAGGAGCTCCTCCCCCTAAAGCAACATCAAAAAAAGTCATGATGGCTATCTCAAATTGGTTTAGTCCTACTTCGCATCACGGACAAGCCCGTGTATGTCTACGGCGTGACAACCTTCACTCTCCGCCCAGCTCCGAGCGAAGGCTGGTGGGCGCGATTGGACTCGAACCAACGACCTCCACGATGTCAACGTGGCGCTCTAACCAACTGAGCTACGCGCCCCTCAAATCAATCTTTGAAGGGAATATTGCGAGGCTATAATCTAACACTGCTTGTTGACATATCAAACTGCGGGATGAAAAAACTGCCGGTGCCCATGGACCGACTTTCATGCTGCAAGAAATTATTGGAAGGTTCTGAAAAATCGTCTAAAGAAGGAGGGGATAACGGTTATAAATTGTAACCGACTGAAACTTTTGGCTGTAGACGGCAAAATGCTCTTGACCGACCTAGCTGATACGGAGACTTTTCCGCTCATCATCCAGCCTGTGCCCAACAATCACTTTTTTATGAAGTTGGTTAGGCAGTTTCCCCGTTCACCTTCCAATACTGGTATGCGGGGGTCTCGTAGGGGTGGGATGATTTGAGGGCTTCAATGGCCGCCTTGATCTTGTCGGGCGCGCACACAAGCTCGACCTTGTACTCGACCACGGTCTCAACCTGTCCGGTTTCTCCGATGTGAGGATCACTTCCGGGTAAAGGGCGGAACTGACCTTCTCCACGCGTCTGCCAGGCGCATGAATCGTAATTCCCAATCACTCCGCCTCCGGCGGCTAAGACCGCTTTCTTCACCTCGTCCAGATGCGACTCTGGAACATAAAATTCCAATTTAAACATTTCGGACATCCATCACTCCGCTTACTTTAGGACACAATATCAGCAAAATATAACACCAAATACCGAAAAGCAGACACGGATTTCACTAATTGTCACGGATTTCAACGGAAAAAATCTGCATGCTTAAATTAGTGATACTCCGTGCAATTCGTGTCAAAACTCTTTGCCAAACATAAATTCGATTTTGCGAATTGCCATTCCTAAATTGAAAATCCTCCAGCGACGGGCTATTGTATTTGATTGCCAAAAAGCTGGCGGGAACGGATAAACGCTGAACCCTTCGACAAGCTCAGGGCAGGCGCTGAACGGATAAACGGTTAAACGGAATCTCCATGAGCAAGCTTCAAAATGAGATAGAATCGGCTTTGAAGGGCAGATGCCCCTTGATATATCTGCAGAGTGCCGAGGAGAAGAGAGTTGTTTCAATCATCTCCGCTGTTGCTGCGAAATTCGCAAAAAAGAAGGTCTTCAAGTGGAACTGCATAAACGGTCTGGATGGCTTCGGATCTGAAAGCAAGTCTCCCGCGGAAGCTGTTAAGGCGATCATGTCCAAGGGAGAGCCCGGCTTCTACATATTCTGCGACCTTCCTGTGTTTTTCAATTCTCCTGAGACATGCAGGGCGCTGAAGGACTTTGCGCTTGCCGAAAAATCCGGTGACACGCAGACCATCTTCATCATTGGCACCGAGGCCAAGATTCCGGACAGCATTGAGAAGAACATTCATCTGATGGTGCTGCCCCCGCCTGACCGCGAAGAGATCAGAGTCGAATTTGCGAAAATCGCAAAGCTTTATCCGGAGGGAAGTGTAGAGAAAAGCTTCGAGGATGACATTGTCAGCTCGCTTACGGGGCTCTCGATGCCGGAGGTTGAGGCGCTGACGCACAGAATTTTCAAGTCGGAAGTGAAGGAGAAGGACGAATTCTTCGAGCTTCTTTTTGCAGAGAAGCAGGCGATGATAAGGAAGTCCGGATATCTCGAATTCACCCCGCCGCGTGTAAGGATGGAGACGATGGGAGGACTTGGCAATCTCAAGGAATGGCTCCTCAAGAGGCAGCAGATTTTCTCTAAGGAGGCCATGGCCGCGGACATTCCAATCCCCAAGGGTCTTCTAATGATGGGCGTTAGTGGATGTGGAAAAAGCATGGCGGTGAAGATAATTCCCGCGCTTTGGAAGGTGCCACTCTACCGTCTCGACATGAATTTGATATTCTCCGGCATATACGGTTCTCCGGAGGCGACATTCCACAATGCCCTGCGCTCCCTGGAGACTGTCGCACCGGCGGTTCTCTGGATTGACGAGATTGAAAACGCCCTCGGAATGGATGAGGGCGGAGTCAAGATTAGCACGCAAATTTTCTCCTCCTTCCTCACTTGGATGCAGGAAAAGCCCCCCCTCATATTCATAGCCGCCACGGCGAACAGAATTCAGGCGCTGCCCGCCGAGGTCATAAGAAAGGGCCGCTTCGACCAGATTTTCTTCGTGGATCTGCCGACGGAGAGCGAGAGAAGGGACATATTCAAAATCTACCTCCAGAAATACAAGGCCGACCCGGCTAAATTCGAACTCAAAATGCTGGGGATACTGAGCAAGGGCTGGAACGGCGCGGAAATCGAACAGGTTGTGGCGGAAGCCCGCACCGACGCGTTCTACGAGAAGCGCGAATTCAACCAGGCCGACATCACCAACAACATGAACAAGACCGTCCCGCTCTCAACCACCATGGAGGCCCAGATAAAGGCCATCCGAAGCTGGGCCGTCTCACGCGCCACCCCAGCATCAGGCGAAGGAAAAATCCTGCACTACTGATATTTTTCGGAGCGAAAAATATAAGTTTTTGTAGACCTAGCTAAGTTCGGGGTAGCCTTTTATGATGGAATCCTTACAATGTTAAACTGTCTACTGTAAAACTGGTAGCCCGACCGCACTGGCCAAACGCAAAATGCAGCTTACTCCTGCTTGAGGAGCAGTGATCGGAAATTATCAATGGAGAAGAGTTCGGCGTCTTCAGGATGCTCGAGGAAAGGAGCCACATCTTCCTTGAGAGCCTTGCATTCCAGCTTTTCAAATCTTTTTAGCGTGTTCCGCCTCCACTCCTCCGCCTTGAGTCTTCCCTTACCGAGGGTCTGATCAAGTGCGTTTTGGAGAAGCGCAATATTTGGTTCCACAGGTGGGCGGTGCCCCCTGTACCAGAGCAGGTCATACCAGTCCCGGCCCTTACCGTATTTTCTTGTTATCAGTGCATGTATTTTCCCTGCCATGAGGGAGGGAAGATCATAGTGGCGGAGGGAAATCACCCTCTGTCGCGCAAGAAGCGTCTTCTCGATCACAGCGCCTTTTGGCGGATTTGTATCTATTTCCACCTTGATGGAGAGATTCTGATCCTTCATGGTTGAGATGCCGGCATCCTTGAGCAATTCCGGAATCCTGATCCACGACTTATGGACGACTCCTTCGATGTTCAACTTGATCATTGGATTCAGACCGGAAAGCTCCAGATCCCTCTTGACTTTCCTGAACCAATTCTCCGGTTGGTATTTTTGCTTGTTTTCAAGCGAGAAATCAAGATCCTCGGAGAACCTTGGCAGATTGAAAAGAAAGCGCAGGGCGGTCCCACACACGAACGCAATGCTGACAAACGCCTCGCTTTCGTGCAGGGAACGGAGGACCATGGTCTGGATGTATTCCCTCATCAGATTGAGCTTGACAGCGGCATCTGGCTTTTCCCGGACAAGCGATAGGATTTCCTCCTTCATAGTTCAACACCTTCTTCTTCTGCTGATGATTTATATATTTCGGAATATGATTTCACCGCCCTGATCAACTTCGGCGAATTGAATCTGGAGGCATAGTCAAGCAGTTTTCCATGTCCGATCAGTTTGAAATTCTGCAGACGCAGCTCGGAGATGCGGTTCTCGTCCCATTCGCCATTTTCCATGTACCAGAGATCAAGAAGGGCTTTTTCAGGCTCCGCAAGAAGGACTTTCCGGTTTGAGATTTGCACGGACCCATATCCGAAAAAAGCCTCCCTCTTGATGTGGCGGTAGCGGAAATGGCCGAAAGCGTTCCTGAACGTCTTCGGCTCCCTAGACGTAATGCTGGTGGAAACAACGACCTTCTCCGGAATCAGTCCGAAAAATCCAAGCGCCCAGGCCATGCTGAGATATGATGGAGAATGAAGATTGTTGGCAAGTTCCGCCGGATCAACATCCGACTTCCTGTACTCTGGAGCAAATGCATACATCCCGCGGCGCAAAGACAGCAGCTTGCCAGCCTTGCACCACCGATAAAGCTGCTTCTTCAAGTTTTCCCTATCATGCTCGGCTCCAAGTTGCACAACCGATGCCAAGTCAAAGTAGCTTTGCCTCCCGACAAGCCTGATTAAATCTTCATATTTCATGCGTAATAATAGACTAATATGTCCATTAATGCAAATATATAATCAAGAATTTTAGAATATTTTCATCGGCGTCAAGCTGTCTTTATCTTGGCGCCGGCATCTGGCCAGACTCGTCGGAAGTCGGCTTCGTTGAGTGTGAGCATATAGTCAACTCCGGCCTTTTTGGCTGAACATGCGATTATCGCATCATATACGACTCCTCCGACGAGGCCCAGTTCGGAGACTTCATCAAGCATGCTCCCATATTCGGCTCCGTCTAGACGGACGATTTTCGCAATGTCTTCGACATTTTTTCGTATAAGCCGCCGGGCCAGGGTCGGGCTGATCTTGGGAGATAGAGGAAGTCTTGTCAGAACTGCATAAAGCTCCGCAAGCGTGTGGGCGCAGACATGGATTTCAAATTTTCTCTCAAGCGCCTGTTGCAGGCAGAACAGGGAACGCCGATGGGCCGGATGTGAAGATACCATGGCAGCAACTAGAACCGATGTGTCGAAGAGAACTTTGCTCGATTTCATATTTTCTCCCATGACGAGAGTTTCCTCTCCCTGTCCGAGCGGGCATCCTCTACCGCGTGCCCGATGTCATCTAAGGCATGGCCTGAAAAGACAAGTATGCCTTTTTCAGACTTAACCAGCTCCTCTTCATGAAGCGGTCTAAGAATGATCTCATCACCCCTCTCGACGGCCTCGAGCCTGTCGCCTGCTCTCAGCCCGAAATCGTTGCGCAAGGTCTTTGGCAGAAGCATCCGACCGAATTTGTCAATGACTAGTTGCATGATGTGTATATCTCCTCTTTTTTTGTTTTTGGCAATATAGCATGGCAGTTGCCATTTTCAATATCCAAAAAGAAGTTTTCAAGAGCTTATCGTATTGTCTTCTGCTTGGTCGCCATTAGTGATGTGTTAGTGTTTATTAGTGGTGCAAAAACGAAATGAGTCTTCCTTCCTTTCTTGGCTCTTTGTAAGCAAGGTCATGGTCTTCGATTTGCTTCGAAATCTGTATTCGGAGGTTTGAAACGGCAGATTATGGATATATATGTATATGATTATGGATACGCCAAAGATAACAATAACTCAGAATATCCTTAGTCTGATAGCCGGGATAGACGAATTCAAGGGTAAATGGTTGGCTCTTGGAAAGCTTTCCCCTCTGCGACTTGACTCCATGAGAAAAGTCGCATCAGTCCAGTCGGTTGGGTCTTCAACCAGAATCGAGGGTGCGAAGTTATCGGACGAGGAAGTTGAAAAGCTTCTATCGGGAGCGCAGTTTTCCGGTTTTCAGTCACGCGATGAGGAGGAAGTTGCCGGCTACGCCGAATGTCTGAGGATGGTCGTTGAATCACACGATGAGATTCCACTGAACGAAAACCACATTAAGCAACTCCACAAAGAGCTTCTGAAATATTCATCGAAGGATGCAAGGCATCGAGGGAAATACAAGAAACTGCCGAATAATGTCGAGGCATTTGACCGCTTCGGGGAAAGCCTCGGGATCGTCTTTGAAACATCTTCTCCGTTCGACACGCCACGGAAGATGGCCGAACTTAACGGATGGTTTGAAATCGAGTGGCGGCGTAGGGATATCCATCCACTACTCGCCATAGCCATTTACATCGTTGTTTTTCTGGCTATACATCCTTTTCAGGATGGAAATGGCAGGTTGTCCCGGATTTTAACTACTCTACTACTATTGAAGGCCGGCTATAAATTTGTTCCCTTCAGTTCGTTGGAGAGGGTGGTAGAAGAAAACAAGGATCAGTATTACCTGTCACTGCAAAAGGCTCAGAGGACGATGTCTTCCGGCAACATTAGCTTGGACGAGTGGATTATTTTCTTTTTGCAAAGCATATGGAAGCAGATCCTTGCACTCAACGAAATACTCAAGGAAGAAGAACTCGCTTCAAAGCTAGCACCGCTTTCGGAAGAATTGATGCAGATCGCGGGACGGAGGGGAAAATTGACCGTGAGGGTTGCGGTAAAGATCACTTCCGCCAACAGGAACACCGTGAAGGCGCACTTGAAACGGCTTGTTGAAGGGGCTAAACTCAAACAGGAAGGATGTGGCAAGGGAACTTGGTATCGTCCGGCCTAGCAATTCGTTTTTTTCCGGTGAGCTGGCCAGGGCACTTGGAACTGGTTGACTTCCACAGGATATGTGATAGGATTACCATCAATCATCTTATAATTGTTTTGATCCCGAGCAGCGCTGAGAGGGCACCTATCAGAAAATGAAAAAACCATGTCGGGCGAGAACGCCCAACATACTTAAGGCGGTAATCGGTTTCCAGTGATTTGAAAAGTAGGGAGGTCGTCTTGACACGGCGTAGCTGAAAGCGAAGACGGTTTTCGGCCGCTCGAATTGCCCTTATATCAAAACAATTATAAGATGAT
>CAZGJP010000116.1:1524-7974 GCA_964526605.1 uncultured Lentisphaera sp. | reverse complement strand
TGCGAACCAGCCGTCCTCGGCGAGAGGTGTTATTGTCGGCCTCTCGAGGGCGGGGAGCCTCTTCAGGCAGTAGTCGAGCTTGGACTTTGGCACGTTGAGCATGAGTCCGACCTTGCCTTCGGCTCCGAGAGCGGCCTTGAGGAGTAGGGCGAGCTTCTCTATCTTCGCCTTCTTGAAGGCGTTCTTGACGCTGTCCCTGTTCGCGATGAAGCGTGTGGTGCTTTCGCAGAGGACATCAATTATCTTTAGCTTGTTCGCGCGGAGCGACGATCCTGTCTCGGTGATCTCCACTATCGCGTCGGCAAGACGCGGCGGCTTGACCTCCGTCGCCCCCCAGCTGAATTCGACCTTGGCCTTCACGCCATGCTTCTTGAGGTATTTTTTCGTGAGTCCAACCGCCTCTGTCGCGATTCTCTTGCCCTCGAGATCCTTCGCGGACTTGATCTTGGAGTCCTCCGGGACGGCGAGCACCCACTTGAGCGGGGCGCGGCCGACTTTTCCGTAGACGAGTTCGGCGACCTCCACCACATCCGAGCCATTCTCGATTATCCAATCCTTCCCGGTCAGTCCGCAGTCGAGTATGCCCTCCTCGACATATCGCGACATTTCCTGAGCCCTGATCAGCATGCAGTCTATCTCGGGATCGTCGATGCTGGGATAATACGATCTCTCCGGAATGTTTATCTTGTATCCTGCCTTCCGGAACATCTCGACCGTGCTTTTCTCCAAACTCCCCTTCGGAACTCCTAGAAACAACTTCTCCATGATGGCTTCCATCTCCTTGTGTAATGCATTTTGAAATCGGTTCGACCGTGGCGGGACCTGGCGGGACGGCGCGACCGCCTCAGATCCGTCTCGGAACCTTGAACACCCTCTTCTGCTTCTCCTGCCTTTCCGTCTTCATCACCACGAAGTCGCTCGTATCCACTCCAGTCTTCAGCTTGGCGGGATCGGGCTTCATGCCTATCATCCCGCGCCTGTCTATCTTGACCGTGCTTGTTGATATCTCCTCCTGGGGCGCATCGGGCTCGACAATCTCCTCCGGCTTCATCAGCTCCTCGAAAGAGGGGATTTCAAACATCACCCCGCAGGCGGGATTGGAGCAGACAGCGTCCTTGCCGCAGTATTCCACAGGAATCCTGTATTCCGTGCTGCAGTTCGGACAGATCAGCATTATGAATTTCGGAGCATCGATATCCATGGCGCACATCTCCCGTTGCTTTTGCGTAAGATAGCCCCATTTCGGAAAATCGCAATTGGAGGAAGCCCGCGTGGCTGGAATCAGCGGGTCTTGAGGCTGGCGACGAGATTCGGGACCACCTCGAAAAGGTCGCCGACGATTCCGAAGTCGGCAACCTTGAATATCTGCGCATCGGGATCGTTGTTTATGGCGACGATGGTTTCGGCGGTCTGCATTCCGGCAAGGTGCTGGATGGAGCCTGACACTCCGATTCCTATGTAGAGTTTTGGGGTGATGGTCTTGCCGCTGAGTCCAATCTGGTGAGGATAGCTCAGCCATCCGCGGTCCACGACATCGCGTGTGGCGCCAAGGGCCGCGCCGAGGAGATCGGCCAGCTCCCTTGCAAGGGCGATGTTCTCCGCCTTCTTTATTCCTCTTCCCACTATCACGACCTTGTCGGCATCCTGTATCCCGTGCTCCTCCTCCAGCGGGATGAATCCATCGCGGCGGATATTGCTGGGAAGAAGCGCCTTGTCGGGGTTCATCCTGACAATCTCCCCCTTCCTTCCGGCGGTCGCTTCGGCGGGTTTCGTGGAGCGAGGCCTGACCGTCGCCATCTGCGGACGGTGCCTCGGGGTCTTTATCGTCGCCATTATGTTTCCCCCTATGGCGGGTCTGGTCTGGAGGAGATTTCCACTTCCGTCCTCTATGTCCAACTGGGTGCAGTCGGCCGTGAGCCCCGAGTATGATGTCATCGCGACGCACGGCATCAATGTCCTTCCGGTGGAGGTCGCACCGGCGAGTATCACTTCCGGTTTGTATTTCGATATGATGTCGAGCATGCAGCGCGAATAAGGTTCGGGAAGGAATTTGTCGAGCTGTGGAGCCTCGACCGAGACAACAAGATCGCATCCGCATGCTATGAGTTTGCCCAGCTCGTCGTCGCTCATTCCCGCGCTGAAGACCATTGCGCATAGGCGTGAGGACTTCTTCTTCGCCAGTTCGGTCCCTCTCGAGATCAATTCAAAGGATATGCGAAGGAGCCTGCCACCGCCCTGTTCGGCCAGTATCCAAATGTCCTTGTATTCGGAATTGCTCATATCGCTTCCTTCGTTTCGAGGAATTTGACCAGTCCCTGGACGGCGGCCGGGACTTTCGACGGATCTTTCGCAAAGCGAAGGTCGCACTGTCGCGCCACTTTGGGACGAAATATCTTCGCCACCCGCGTCGGAGAGCCTTCGAGACCTATCTTGACCGTCTCGATCCCGAAATCGGATGCCTTCATGGCCGGGATATTGGTCTTCTTAGCCTTGAGCTTGCCCCTCAGGGTCGGAAGGCGGGGATCGCTCACCTCCTTCACAACCGTGATCACGCATGGCAGCGGGCACGAAAGGACTTCCGAGCCATCCTCGACCTGACGGTGGACGCTGATGCGGCCTGCCTTGATGTCCACAAATTTATTCACATAGCTTATCACTGGCATGTCGAGATATGCGGCGATTTCAGGCCCAACCTGCCCTGTGTCGCCGTCGGTCGCTCGCTCGCCGCATATGACGAGAGAGAAGCCGCCGCTCTTCCTCGCACATTCGGCCAGCGCATATGCCGTGGACCATGTGTCGGAACCGGCCAGCGCCTTGTCGGAAAGGAGTATCCCGGCGTCCAAGCCCATTGCTATCGCCTCCTTCAGCGCATCGGCTGCCTTCGGCGGTCCCATGGATATCCCGGTCAGGACCGCTTCCGGGTGCGACTCCTTTATCCGTATTGCCAGCTCTATCGCGTAGAGGTCGAGAGGATTGATTATGGACTCCACGCCCTCCCGTATCACGGTCCCGGTCTTTTCGTCCATCTTCACGGACTTCGTCTCCGGGACCTGCTTTATCATAATGGCTATCTTCATCGGGAAATCCTGATTTGAATTGGTCCATCCGGCCCAATCGTCAAAGCCGGGAAAATAGTTCAACTACGGATTTTATCAAGCGAGCCAACAGCAAAACTTCCCAGGAGTTTTGCAACTGGCTCAGATGTAAAGATCCACTGGACAACGTAGTTCAGTGAATATTTACGCGCCGTCCGTGAAGAAGAAAAAGCATCGATTGCCCAGTGCCCTGTGGCTCTTAAATTTTCGGCAAGACAAGGCGTATAAGGGTTACAGGACACTAGTCCTTCGGATGGCGCAGCTTGCGGCACTTCGGGCACATGAATATCTCCTGCCCGTAGAGGACGAGCTTCTCGGGGGTCTTGGCTATCTCCACCACGTCGTCCTTCGCGAGTTCGATCTTGTCCGGATTGTTGTCCGCCACAAGTGTTGCCGGACCGCGCGTTATGACTATCCTTATGCTCGAGCTGTCGGGCAGAACCAGATGGTTTGTCAATTCGGTGCTGTTGCTGAAGGCCAGCCCTATTCCAACCTTGAATATGCTGTGCGTGATGCTCCTGTAATATGCGGTGCTGCCGTGGACGGTTGCGACTCCCACGCCGTCGCCGACAATCTCCTCGCCATAGGGGCGGCCGTCAATCCAGACTCTGTATCTTATCGCGCTGACCGGATCGCCGTTGTGGACGAATATGTCGTTTATCGCCTGAAGCCTTCTGTCCTTGAACCTGCCTTCGAGCTTTATGAGTTCGGTCTTCTTAAGCTTGGCGGAGACAAGGAGCTGCATCATCTTGTCGTAGCCGCCATGATCCGGGCAAAGAGGAGCGGTCCTTTCATCCCTTATGGGGAATTTTGGAACGCCCGGGAATTCCCGCTCCGCTCCAAGCAGGGCGCCATCTCCACCATGTGTGACGATCACGTCCGGATTCTCCTCGACGATTTGAAGGCCGTGCTTCGCGATGACCGGCATGATGTCGTCGAGATTGCGACCCCGGACCGAGATTTTTCCAATGTTCTTCTTCATCTCCAATTGTGCGGATCCTCTCCGCGCTCCTTGTGGTTTAGACTGTTGGGATTCCCGCTCCTGGCTCCGGAATCGGAAACAGGGTCCGTCGTCCTCGGGATGGCCGAGCGTCGATCTTCGGGGCGGATCACCGAGGCCTTCAGCGTCATATCGAGCACCCCGCCCCCGCCAGTCCGCCTGAACTCGGGGCCGAATAAATTGTAGTAGAATTCGCGATGCTTGTCAACAACACCACCAAGGGGAATCGTCTGCCCCTCTCTGACAGTGAGCCTCGTGGAGACCGATTCGACCTTCACCGCCTGTTTATTCCCTTCCCCATCGAGGTAGCTGACCTCGGGATAGACTTCGACATCGATGAGGCCGTTGTCCTTGAGCGTTGGCAGGACTTTCAGGGAGGATCCGACGTTGCGCCAGACGAAGTCCGGGGTGCTGCCGGGGATTTTCACCACGCCGCCACCACCGACCACGACCACCGTCGGAACCA
This sequence comes from uncultured Lentisphaera sp., assembly GCA_964526605.1. Taxonomy (GTDB): domain Bacteria; phylum Verrucomicrobiota; class Lentisphaeria; order Victivallales; family GWF2-50-93; genus DYMC01. The sequence continues at coordinate 3,413 of CAZGJP010000116.1, read as the reverse complement.
GCTTGTAGTTGGCGAGCCAGTTCGGATCCACGATCTCCTTGCCGACGAAGAGGCTTGCCGGTTTTCCGCTCTGGGTGACTATCCACGAGCTGTTGTCACGGGTGGTGGTCTGTGTGCCTTTCACCGCGTCGATCGTTATTGACTTCGGCTTCTGTATCTTGCCGTCAACGATGACAATCTTGCCTTCCTGGTTGGGATCGTCGTATTTGATGTCCGCAGAGAGCCTGTCGTTCGGAGACGAGCCGACATTGCTTGATATTATGTCTATGCGGATGTTGACCGCCGGCGTGTCCACGGCCTGGACAAGCTGGCGGATCTTGTCTATGGTCGCAGGCTTGTCGTGGACGATGATAGTGTTCCGCTCCGGGAGAGTGAGGATGTATCCATCCGGGGATAGCATCCTGTCGCAATGCTCCTTGATCGTGGAGTAGTCTAGTGTCTCATAGTAGATCTTCTCGGTCACGAGCTTGTCGGCAGGATCGTATTTGATGACCACAGTGTTCTTCTTCTGCGTGGTCCCGTCATCGGTTTTCCCATCGGCGGGGGAAGCATCGTCCGCATTGGCTGCGGAGAGGAAAATGGAAACCGCGGGGATCAATAGCATGGAGATGCGTGATTTCGCGCTCATAGGACACCATGGATTTCATGCGGTGAATATAGGGCGATAATGTGAAAATTCAACCCACGTCCGCGCCAGAGGGGATTTCCCCTTCGACCGTGATCAGCTTGAGATCTCCTCCGGTCTTGGCCGCCAGGAGCATTCCATTCGACTCGATCCCACGGATTTTTGCTGGCTTCAGATTCGAGACGACCACTATGGTCCTGCCATTTATCTGCTCCGGCGTGTAGAATTTGGCGACGCCTGCGACTATCTGCCGTTTCTCTCCTGCGATCTCGATCTGGAGTTTGAGAAGCTTGTCCGCCCCCTCGACCTTTTCCGCCGAGAGCACCTTCGCGGTCTTGAGCTTCAGCTTGCCGAATTCATCGATAGTGACCAGGTTGTCGGCAGGAGGCGCGTCCTTCTGCGTCTTGTCAACAAGCTTCTCCTTGACCTCTATCCGGGGGAATAGAGAGTTGATGTCCTCTATCTTCGTGCCGGGCTTGATCATCCCCCACTTTGACAGTTCTTCCATGTCGAGCCCTTCTTCCGGGGCCATGCCGAGCGACTTGCGAAGTTCGCGCATCTTTCCGGGCATGACCGGCGAGAGCAGGCCGGAGATTATCCGCAAAGCCTCCGCACCGCAATACAGCACGGTGTCCAGACGCCCGGAATCGTTCTCCTTCGCCAGCTTCCATGGGGCGGAATTCTCGAAATATCTGTTCGCATGGCGGACCGCCGCGAAAATCGCGGCGACACCTCTGTCGAGCTTCATGTCCTCGACTGCGGATCGGGTCTGTCCCGCCGCCGAAAGGCACGCGGAGACGAGCGCCTTGTCGTCTTCAGCCAGCGCACCCGGAGCCGGAATCGCCGAGTCCCTGTTCTTCGCTATCATCTTGACGACGCGGCTGAGCAGATTGCCGAGGTCGTTCGCCAGATCGCTGTTGTACTTCGTTATGAATGCCGCTTCAGTGAACGACGCGTCGCCGCCAAGCACCATCTCGGCCATCAGAAAATAGCGGAAAGGATCCACGCCATAGCGGTCTATCATGTCCATCGGATTGACCACATTGCCGAGGGACTTGCTCATCTTGTCCGAACCTGAGAGCCACCATCCGTGGGCGAAAATGCATTCCGGCATGTCCACATTCATCGCCTTGAGCATTATAGGCCAATAGACCGTGTGCGTGGTGAGGATGTCCTTCCCGATGAGGTGGTATGAGGCCGGCCACCATTTTGCGAATTTCGAAGGGTCGGGGGTGTAGCCTATCGCCGAAATAATGTTTATGTG
>CAZGJP010000116.1:0-1514 GCA_964526605.1 uncultured Lentisphaera sp. | reverse complement strand
TGAGGGCGTCGAACCATACATAGCATACGTAGTCCGGGTCGAATGGAAGCTCTATTCCCCAGGAGAGCCTCCTCTTGGGGCGCGATATGCAGAGGTCGTCCAATTTCTTCCTCAGGAATCCGAGAGTCTCGTTGCGGCGGAAATCGGGCTGGATGAACTTGGGATGCGAGCCGATGTGCTCGATCAGCCATTCCTGATACTGGCTCATCTTGAAGAAATAGTTGCTCTCGACAATCTCGTCGGTCGGCCTGCCGCACTCGGGGCAGAGCTTCCTATCATCCAGATCCTTGTCCGTGAAGAACCTCTCGCATGGAACGCAGTATCTGCCCTTGTAGTCGGCCTTGTATATCAGTCCCCGCGAATGCAGGTCGGACAATATCGCCCGTACCACGGCCTTGTGCCTCGCCTCCGTCGTCCTGATGAAGTCGTCGTTCGTGATTTCCAGTTTCTTCCACAACTCGATGTAGCGGGGAACGGTCGCATCGCACTGCTGCTGCGGCGAAATCCCGTTATGCTCCGCCGCCTTCTGCACCTTCTGCCCGTGCTCGTCGCTGCCTGTCAGGAAATATGCCTCGTCCCCGAAAATGCGGTGGTATCTTGATAGGACGTCCGCCAGTATCGTCGTGTATGAATGCCCTATGTGCGGCTTGTCGTTCACATAGTATATCGGAGTCGTTACGTAGAACTTGCCCATGGTCTCCCCGGAATCCTTGCTATGGATGGTTGTTTTTTCAAGCGCGCATAATATAGCCCGGAGCGCCGACAATCCAAGCGCCATTCACAAAGGGAAAAGCGAGAGAGGGTTTGCCCGCCTCGCCAATATCGTTGGGAAGAGTTTTGTCGGATAGCTGCGCAAGCCTCCCCGGATGCGCTTCTCTCCCTGGGAGGGACGGCGGCCACGCCGTCCGGATAGTTTGCGCTGTCGGCCGTCATGATGCAGGGAGAAAAGATTGATAGATACTGGTCCTGCAACACACAAGTTGGCACAAGGGAAAAAAAGCGGAGCCGGAATTCCGGCTCCGCCTGGTTTCCGCGAATGAAGCGGGGATTAGAGGCCGAGGTCTATCATTGCATCGGCGACTTTCTTGAATCCCGCGATGTTGGCGCCGTTCACGTAGTTGCCGGGAGTGCCGTATTCCTCGGCGGCTTCCGCTGCGGCCTTGTGGATGTTTATCATTATCTGGTGAAGCCTGTTGTCCACTTCGTCCTTCTCCCAGCGCAGCCTCATGGAGTTCTGCGACATTTCGAGTCCGGATGTGGCCACGCCGCCCGCGTTCGCCGCCTTTCCGGGACCGTAGAGGACCTTGTTCGCGAGGAAGACATCAACGGCCTCTGGCGTCGAGGGCATGTTGGCGCCTTCGGAGACGCATATGCATCCGTTCTTGACGAGGGTCTTGGCGTCGTCGCCGTCAATTTCGTTCTGTGTCGCGGACGGGAATGCGACTTCGGCCTTCACGAGCCCCCAGGGCTTCTTGCCTTCGATGTAGTCGGCCTTCTTGAACTTCTTGGCGTAG
>CAZGJP010000115.1:2032-8031 GCA_964526605.1 uncultured Lentisphaera sp. | reverse complement strand
GGTTGCGAGGACGAAGAATGGTTTTGGAAGCTGGTGGATCTTGCCTCCGACCGATGTTTGTTTCTCCTGCATGGCCTCGAGCATGGCGGCCTGCGTTTTCGGGGGGGTTCTGTTTATCTCGTCGGCGAGGATTATGTTTGCGAATATGGGGCCGTGGAGGAACTTGAACTCGCGCCTGCCGGTCTCCGGATTGTCCTGTATGATGTCCGTCCCGGTTATGTCCGAGGGCATGAGGTCGGGAGTGAACTGGATTCTCTTGAAGGAGAGGGACATGGCCTTGGATATCGATGAGATGAGGAGAGTTTTGGCCAGTCCTGGGACGCCCTCGAGGAGGCAATGTCCGTTGGCGACGAGAGCGACGACTATCTCCTCGATGACATCTTTCTGTCCGACAATGGTTTTTTCGAGTTCGGTGTTGATAGTTCTTACCGCTTCGCCCAGCTTTGCGAGCTTTTCCGTGGGGGAGGCCGAGGCTCCGAATATTTTCGAAGGCTGTCTTTTGACCTCCGCCGATTCCTGCTGCTGCGAGGCCGCCTGTTGTTGTGGGGCGGGGGTGTATGCCGGGCGCAAGGATCCTCCGCAGTTCGGGCAGTTGAGCTTTGCGACCTCGTCGTCCATGGCTTTGAATTCGGCTCCGCATTTCGAGCATGCGACCTTGATTTTTTCGGACATTGGAATTCTCCGTTATTTGAATTTTATGCTTGATGCCGATGAGAGGGGCGTTTCGAGCTTTCTGCCGTTGAAGAGGAACTTGAGGGTGGAGCCCGCGAAATCGGGCTTCCAGTTCACCACGTCTCCGTTCCGCAGGACTATCCTCGATGCGGCGGCGTTTTTCCTGCGGACGACCGCGGCGATTTCCGGGGCCGGGATCTTTCTGATGCCTTCAGGCGTCATGACGCCGGTGGACTTCTCGTCGCTCCAGAGTATCCTGCCCTTGTGGACTTTTCCCGAGACATCGATCGCGCATGGGGCCGTGTCCGCCGGGTATCCAGCTTCCTTCCAGGCGCGGTATTCGATGGAGATCTCCTCCTCCTTCATCTCCAGGATTCCGAAGGTCGTGGATCTGAAGCTGATGGAGCCGTCCTTCCTTTCGCGGATGATTCCGGACAGCCTCGTCCCATCGGCAAGGACTATTCCCGATTCCTTCGCGGCCACCGGGAATGCGTCGAATGAGCATGAGATCAGGGAGCTTGTCGGGAAGGAGCCGGATTCGGCGCTGAGCTGGTCTCCCTTGATGGACAATATCCTTGTTTTCGCCGTTCCTGAATTCTGGAGGACGATCTCGTCGGCGGAGAGATGCAGAGAGGAGCAGAGGATGGCTATTGCGAGGAGGAGGTGGCGCGGGCCTCTTCGCGGGGTTGCTTTCCGCTCCATATTTCCTGCTGTCTTCATCGTTGGTCCAATCCTATCTTTGATAGATGGGTAGATATCGGAACGGCACTCCGAGGATCAGTATCTGCCATGCGGTGTAGAGGTGCTCCCCGTATCTGCCGTTGTTCTGCCTCCATTCGCCGATTATCTCGTCCTTTATCCTGGGGTAGTATGTCTTCCACGGGTCTCCGCCGTAATGATACATGCCGATGGATGCGTAGTAATGGCCATACCAGTAGTGCCCCTGCTTCTTGTCGGAACTTTTTTTCAGGATGTATTCAATCACATCGGGAATCATCGGCTCGGACCCGAGGCCGACGGTCTGGAGGCAGACGAGCCCCGCGGCCGTCCTTGGGAACTCGGTCGCCCCCGCGTTAGTGTATCCGAATCCCTTCTCCTTGTCGTTGTAGCAGCTTCTGATGAACTTGATCGCCCTTTCGACCGTGTCGCCCGGGACGTATATCCCCGATTCGGATGCCGCCCTGAGGGCCATCACCTGCATGACCGTGGCGGATATGTCGCCCTGCATGGGCTTGGGCAGATATCTCCATCCGCCTTCGCCGTGCTGTGTGCCAACTATCAGATTGACTGCCTCGATAAGCGAATTCCTTATGCGCGGATTCTGCGTCATGCCGTATGTCTCGGCGAGCAGCACTGTTGCAAGAGCGTGCTGGTACATCGGAGCATGCGATTCGAGCTCTCCTGCGGCGAGGAGTCCGGATTCCTTCTGGGAGTTGAGGATGCACTGCAGCCCGTTTCCGATCTCCTTGGCGAAGGTCCCTTCTCCCGGGACGGAGCCGCCAACCATGAGGGCGAGGACGCAGATGGCGTTGACCCCGTTGTTCTTCCCTCCGCCATACTTCCAGGAGCCATCGGGGAGCTGTTGCGAGGCCAGCCACGTCTGGGCGGCCTCGACTGCCCTCTCCGTGTCCTTGTCGAACTTGACGTATGCGTCGAAGAGGAATCCCTGCTTTTCGTCCGCAAGGCAGGTGGTGGCGGCCACTGCGAGTAGTGCCGAACTTGCGATGGCCCTGATTGTCGCGGCTAGATTCATTTCGCTATTTCGGTGAAATATTTCCTGACCGATTCGTCGAGCTTGTCGTCGTATTTGGCCTTTCTGGCGGACATGAGCGCGCTGCGCTCCTTCTCCGGGAGTTTAGCGGCCCAGTCCCCGTCCTTGGTATTGGCGTCCTTGCGGGTCTGGCCGATGGCTTTCTCCTGTCCGTCAAGATCGTCTCCCTTCGAGTCCTTCTGTGCCTTTTCGGAAGTCTCCGCCTGCTTCGAGCGCTTCGCGTCGGCGAGCTGTTTGCGGGCCTCTTTCGCCGCGGTGTCCACCTTCTGGAGTGCGCGCTGGACTTCGGAATATGCCTGGAGGTCTTTTCCCTCCATGGTGTTTTCGATAGCCTTGTTGAGGTCTTTGTCGGCGTTCTTCGCCGCCTCCTCCTCTTTCAGCTTCCGCGCCAGCTCGTCCATTTTCATCGCCATGTCCTGTCGTTCCTGGTCGCTGATCTGGTCTTTCTTGTTGATCGAGTCGTCCAGTTCCGATGCGATTTCCCTCAGGTCTTTCTGCATTTGCTCGAGATCCTGGGCCCTGTCCAGATCCTCGAGCTGCTGGTTCTGCTGGTTTTCCGCGACTTCCTTCTCGAGGGACTTGACGACCTCCTCCTGTTTTTCGAGGGCTTTTCGGGGATCGAGATCCTGGAGCGATCTGGCCGCCTCGTCCATCTTCCTCCTCGTCTCCTCGGATATGGACTTCTCCGCATTCTCCTCCAGCTCCTCCTGCCTTTCGGCCAGCTCAGCGATCTTGTCGAGATCCTCGTGGGACATCTTCTTGTCCGCGGATTTCCGTTCCGAGTCCGCCTTTCGGGTCTCCTCCAGGATCTCCTTCTGCTTGGCGAGAATCTCCCCGGCCTCCATGCTGTTGCGCAGCTTCTCCCCGGTCTTCATGACATCCTCGAGCCTCTTTATCGCCTTGTTGTATTCGTCCTCCGCGACCTTGTAGCGGTCCTTTTCGGAGGAGGAGCCGTTTTCGGACAACGACTCGACGATGCGCCTGACGTTTTCGCCCCTTACGTTTTCGACGACGCCGGTGTCGTCCTTCACCTTGCCTATTTCGGCATCGTCGAAGACGCGGCTTTCGACCTGTCTGGTGTTTATGTCCTTGAGCCTTTCCGATATTTCCCCCAGGGATTTGTCCTGGCTCACCGCCTCGTTGAGGATCGGGTCCGCCGCGGAAAGCGGGAGCAGGGCGGACATCATCATGCCGCAGACATGCATTTTCGTCGGATGCTTCATTTTGCACCTCCTGATTTTTCTTGCAAGTTGATTATTCTAACCTGTCGTTTCATGTCCGCGTGGATGTCCTCCACCATCTTTCCCACGAGGATCAATTCCGAGTTTATCATTTCCTTGAGTTCTGCCGGGGAGACGATGTTCATAGTCCTCGTCTGAGATCTGCCCATTTCGGAATCCTCCCTGAAAGGCGACTTGTCTTTTGCCGCCATTTGGATACTTAATACCATGCCAGGCTTCAAATCAAGTTCGGCAAGCTCGATTCCGCCGGAAAGCGAGGTGCCCAGCTGCCCTTCCATCTTGGCAAGACCAATGGATCCCTGTCTGACGATCTTGATTTCGCCCGACTCTCCCTGGACGCCGGTCTTGTAGGTCATCACCAGCTCGCGCAGCCCGTAGTCGTCGGATGCCTTGGCGGACCACCCCATCCTGCTCGCCGGCGAGTAGTAGCTTCCGTCGGCGGGCTTCTCGAATGCGACGGACGGAAGCCTGTCCGGGAGGATGTTGATGGAATAGAAAATCCTCCCGCTGTTCTCTATCTGGTCCTTGTCCACGAGCCTGACTGCGTATGCGGTGGCGTCCTTTGGAGACAATTTAGGGATTCCATACGAGTTGGAGGAGGATTTCTGCATAGGGTATTCGCTGATCCTGCCTGAAGCGTCTTTGATCTCGAGGACGCATTTTTCGACATCCCGGTCTGGCACGATGCTGAAGGCCAGATTGCTTTTTTCGATGAATTCGAGGTCTCTGACCGGGGATTCGGACGCGGGCGTCCCGGTGTATTCCGGAGGACTGATCCTGACGACGCCGTCCTTCACGGAAGGCGGGCAGATGATCTGGACCGGAATCCAGTCGGATGTGGCATCTCCGATCTGGATCTGGAACTCGAGACTCTTCATGGGGGACTTGAGCTTGAACTGGAAGCATCCCGGAGAATCCCCCGCTTCGAGGGGGATGCCGAATTCGTCCTCTCCGTCGTAGGCGACCTTGGCCCTTCCCGACGAAGGGACGATCCCGTCCGCCCTGGTCTTGACCAGTATGTCCTTGTGCTGCGCTGATTTCAGCGGGCAATCCACGTAGGCGATTCGCGTCCTTGTCGGATATCTTGCCTGGAGTCCCAGCGCCCTGAGGAGGAAGATGGCGAGAGCATCGTGCGCGGAGAGCATCAGCCCGGCGTAGATCAAGACGGCCAGGGCGGATGCGTGGATCGAATGTCTCCTCGTCCTGTGGTCGTGAAGTGGGACTCGGGTCGGGGAGAATTCCGCTCCGTGGGCCTTCTCCACGGTTTTCTGCTTGAAGATGGGGAGGCCCGAGATGGACGGGTTGGATGCGAATTCGACCGCCGAGACCAGGGTGGAGCGGAGGCCTGCTCCTCCTCCGGACTCTGCGCGCGATTCCACTTCCCTCGCCAGCTCGACCAGATTGGAGCCGGACCCGAGCAGGTTTCTTCTACGCCATGGCAGGTAGAAGAGGTAGAATCCGAGGATGCAGATGGTCATGGCGATTCTGACAGGGGAGGGGAAGCGTGTGAGGTAGTCCAGGGCGAACATGGCTGCGAGGGCGAGTGCGGCGAGGGATAGGCAGAGGCCTGCGAGAGAGACCCTGTTCGCCAGGATCTTCCTGCGTCCGGCGGCGGCGAGTTCGGAAGCGATCGAGTCAATCTTCATGCCTCAGTCCAGAGGTTTGAGTTTTCTCAGCAGCCATTCGAACCAGAACACTAGCAGTGCAGCGAGGAGGAGCGCGAGGGAGTCCCATGTTTCGACCGACGCCTGTATCGGGACTTTCGGCCTGTTCTTCCATATGTCCTCGACGATCTTGTCGTGGGCGCCGTATTCGTAGAAGCGGCCTCCGGTCTCGGTGCAGAGTCTTTCGAGCAGGGCTCTGTTCATCCCGGAGTCGGCGAATTCCTTCTGCTTCTTGGAGACTCTGAGCTCGATCGGGCTCGCCGAGAATCCGGCGTCCATCTCGAGGGTGATGGATCCGGGCGTCTCCGGGACGTAGTCGCCCCTGTATATCCCGCTTTTCCCTCTCATCGGGACCAGCTTCACGATCCTGCGGACTCCCGATTCGGTCACGGTCATTTCCGCGGAATCTCCGGTGTATGGCGTGAAGTCGGGGTTGCTCAGCTTCGCCCTGACGGTTATCTTCTCCCCGGCGTAGCAGTTCTCGCTTGCGGTGAAGATGGCCGAGCGGGCGCTCTCCTCCAGCAGATGCGGGAGTCCGGCGAACTGCACTGTCTTCGCCCAGAAGTCGCGGAAGTATCTGTCTCCGAACTCCTTCCTCCACCTCCACGTCGAGTCGAACGAATTGAAGAACACCATCCCCTTGCCGTATGA
>CAZGJP010000115.1:0-2022 GCA_964526605.1 uncultured Lentisphaera sp. | reverse complement strand
AGTGGAAGACGATGCCCGGAATGCGCTGTCCAGTGTTCTTTGAAAGCAGATGGACCAGGCATATCGCCGATGGCTTCAGCCTCTTCGCATGGTAGGCCCAGGATATGCCCGGAAGCTCCATCCACATCCTGGCGTTCTCGTCCTTGTCTCCGCTGAAGGCCGCGAGCGGATGCGACGCGCCCTCCTCGCCAAGCTCGAAGGAGAACCGGTCCTTCGATATGTCGAAGAGCTCGTCCTGGTAGCCTCTTGGTCCCCGGTCTCCCAATCCGACCGGCAGCAACTGCTCCAGAGGACCTCCCCTGAAGTTGTGCGGATTCCAGGACGGATCGGCGCAGACGATCAGGGAAGCCCCCTTCTCCTCGACAAAGCCCTTGAGGGCTTCGGCGAAGCCGGCGGGCAGCGTCGCGAGATTCGTCCTCGACATGATCACTATGTCGTATGACGAGTTGAGTTCGTTGATGTCCTTCGGAAGGGCCTGGAGGAAGACCCCTCCTCCGTCCTTGGCCTTGAACAACCTCCTGTCGGACTCCTGCAGGAAAATCTTCGACTCGACCCTCTTGTCGCGCTCGAATGCGCCGGCCAGATAGCGCATCTCCCATGATGGTGCGCCGAAGAGAAGGAGGACCCGTATCTGCTCGTCTATGACCCGCAGATTCTTGAGATGGACGTTGTTCTCCTCGGTCGTCTCGCCTTCCAGCGGTTTTATCCGCGCCTTCATCTGGAGGAGTCCCTTGCGCTTGGGGACGTATTCGAGGGTGATGCTGTTCTCGCCGTCCTTCTCGAGGGTGTGCACCCCGGAGTAGACGATCTCGTCTGCGAGGCTTATCTCCAGCTCCACGTTGCGCCCGGAATATCCGGCCTGGCCCACGTTTGCGAAGAGCTTCGCCTTCTCGTCTATGAAGACGATGTCTTCGCCGAGCAGGTATTGTATCGAGATGTCCTTCGATCTCTCCTTTCCGATTCCGCACGCATAGAGGGGGATTCCGGCCTTGCGCAGGTCGGCCGCGGCGTTCTCCGGTATCTCCCCGGTGTTGTGCGCGCCGTCGCCCAGCAGGACAATGCCGGGGCAGTATTCTCCGAGCGATGCCGAGGCGGCCTTCCCGATCATCTGGTTGATTGAGCTGTAGTCCAGATCTCCGGGGGGTAGGCTGTCTCCTTCGATTCTGGCGAAGGACTTCCCGGCGCGGTAGAACTCCAGGCCGAGCATGGCCCTGTTCCTTCCGGATGAATTCATGGTGGAGAGAACGGCGGAGGCACAGGATGTCCGGGTCTTGCCGTCAACATCCTTGATGTCCATGCTCTCCGATCCGTCCACGACCACAGGCACCTTGCCCGGAGGGGATCCCTCCCCCTCGATCTTCATCACCGGCCGCAGCAGCATCAGAAGAAGCATCGCGTAGGCGACGAACCTCATCGAGGCCAGCGCCATCCTTGCGGCCGGAGAAGCATTCTTCTCCCTCATGTAGCGGCCGAAGACCAGAATTGCTGTCGCGGCGAGGACGAAGACGGCCAGCCACGATGGCATCCATGTATCGATCTCGACCCGGGTGAACTCGCTTATGTGCCTGGCGTTAGCGCTGTCGGTGAGCCTCGCCGCCATCCTGTATAGCATGTCCTTCATGGCTCAACCTCTCCTCCTGACGAAATGCGCGTAGAAGTCGAATGCGGCCGCCAGCAGGAGGAGAACGAGCGTGACGACGGAGAATTCCGGTCCTCCGGAGGCGGTGGCCGGGCTCCCATTTTCGTGGAAGGCGAGGCCCTGCTCCTCCGCCTCCTTGAGTCCGCCCCTAGGAATGGGCTCGATGTCGCAGTCATCCCTCGGGGCGTTATAGCCGAATCCGTATCGCCTGGAATCGTCCGCGAATATCTCGTAGAATCCGCCCTCGCACCTCTGCTTCATGAAGACGTGGGGACCACGTTCGTCGCGTCTGGCCTCGAGCTTCTCCTCGCCTGAAGAGTCGCCAACTGCCTTCCATGACGACTCGAAGTATGCATCGCCCGTCGGAAGCCTCTCTATCTCCT
>CAZGJP010000114.1:6344-8048 GCA_964526605.1 uncultured Lentisphaera sp. | reverse complement strand
ACCCATTCCCTTCTCACTCTATTCCGAACCGGACTTCCCCCGAAGGTCGTCGCGTATATGGAGTCATTTTCGGACATTACGAATTCGATGCGCTGGACATTGCTGAACGGGATGCCGGATATCGGCGCAAAGCTCTTTCCACCGTTCTTTGACAGGTAGAGGCCGGATTCCTGCGCCCCTTCGCATAGCGTCGCATATATCCACCCTTTGCGGAAGGGATCGATATATGCACCGAAATGTTCCCTGCCCTTGCGCAGAATCAAGTTCCAGCTACCCCCTCCATCGGTGCTCAGATGCAATCCTCCCTCCTTTCCATTGGCGTCCGAACTACCGAGGTATATCAAATTCGAGTCATCCGGCGAAACAGTGAAATCCTTGGGCCAAGGGAACTTCCCCCTGGGACTTGCCGGAATCCATGACTCCGCTCCATCGGTCGAACAATACAATCCCGCACCATTGTCTGAAAAACGTCCCTCTCTCCGCATCCCCGTCACAAGAGCGAAAAGCTTTCCGTCCGAATGCAGAAAAACCCTTGACACTCTCCTGTTTTCCGAGGAACCGAGACCATCGCTCGACAATCTCCACGTCCTGCCGCCGTCAACCGACTTGTAGACCCCGTGCTCCCATATTCCCGCGTAGAGAGTTCGCGAACCGCGGGGGCTTTTCGTGTCCAATACTATGGATGTCGTTGCCGAGTTTGGCAAGCCCTTGGAACTCGACAGCCAGGTATTTCCATGATCATCGCTCCTGCAGACCCCTCCGCCTCCGCTTCCCTTGTGCCTGCCATGGATTATGTTCGAATTCGGAATATCGTGAACCTCCGAAAACGCCCCCCAAAGCAACCCCTTCTCCTCCGGATCGAAAGCAATTTCATAGCAGGTGTTCCGCCAAGGAGCCCATCTGTCCTTCCCCCACCAGTTCCAGCTGGCCCCCGAATTGGTGGAGAACGCAAAGCCTATGTCCGTGTAGCATATGTAGCGCCTAGATGGAACAAATGGATCCGAATAGTGATGCCAGGTGCTAGTCACCACAAGCCCCTGATTCAGCCACCGCGAATCCACCCCCTTCCCCACTCCACCCGCCGGAGCGCAATTCCCGTTGAACCAGGTCCGTCCTCCATCATGTGTCGCATAGAGACACATGCTGTCGCAAAAGACAATCCTGTCCGGATCGCTTCCACATATGGCCCAGCCGCTTCCGGCACTTTGATAATTCTGGCCTATGTTGGCTGTCCGCCAGTTCGGCTCCACATTGTATTCCTTCCACCGCGGATCGGAGTAAAATGTAGCCCTCCAACTCCTCCCGGCATCATCAGAACGAAACACAGCATTGTGGCGCGGAGGATTGAACCCGGTACTAGTGTTGAACGCATAAACACGATCAGAAACAACATCATTGGCAAGCAAACACAAATACTGCGCAACAGGACCATCAGCCCATTGATCCGCCTGTTCCACGTCCCTGTTTATGCCAGAACCCATCGCAGACTCCCACGAATCCCCTCCATCCACAGATCTAAATATCCCGCCAGAATATTCTCCAGCAATCTTTTCCGCCCTGACCGAACAATATAAAATACTTTTCCCCTTATTTACTACATAATAACCACAAAAACCAAAAAAATGTAATTTGGTATTTTTTTTAAAAATTAAACAAATTTAAAACCCCCAAACAACCCCCCCAAAAAACCCTTTTTTTTAACAA
>CAZGJP010000114.1:0-6334 GCA_964526605.1 uncultured Lentisphaera sp. | reverse complement strand
AAGCCAAAATATCGGATTTTGGAAGGTTTTTTACACATTTCTCCCATTTTATCCCCCCATCAGACGACCGCCAAACTCCCGTTTTTGTAGCGGCAAAACAACGTCTTTTGTCCGTCGGGCTGTTTTGGTCGAAATGAAATGATATTGGCATCCCTTCGACATTGGAACATAAATTCCAAGTTGCTCCTTCGTCATTTGAAATTAGGGTTTTTCCCTTTGTCGTTCCGACCATCATTCTTCTTGGCATTCCCCTGTCCAGCAGTATTTCCCCCTCCAAGGATTCAGCCATGCCTGACACCCTCACAAAGGTTCTGCCAGCATCATTGGATTTTTTCAATTTTCCTTCCCATCCGTCCGCCGCATAGATGATGTTCTTGTCGCCTGGGTGGAATGCCGGGCGGCAGCGCGTGTTGCCGCGAAGCTGGCCATGATCAATCATGCGCCAACTCCTGCCTCCGTCGCGGGAGATGAATGCGCAGCTCATATCGCAGTTCACCATCATGAGATCAGGATCGGCCTGGCTTATGGCCGGCGTAAACATCGCACCGCCGCCGCCAAGCCCCAGAGGGCTCCATTTGAAGACATCGTCTTCGGCGAAAGTCCCAAGTCCCGCCGCAAAAATGGCCGCAAGGCTCAGGACAAGCGATGTTTGCAATTTCATAATCCCCTCCGTTCCGGAAACATCTGCACTTTCATCCGCAGATGATTTTCCGTATTGACCGAGAAATCAACCCCCTGCCCCGCCATTTCAACGGAGCTTCCTCCATTCCTTGAGCGAAATATCCGGACCGACTCGCCACGGGAAACTTTGATCCTAGTATCAGAATCGCTCGATCCCCACCTCCTCGCAGGCTTGACAGTCCCCTCCCTTGTCCACACCTTCACAAGATTTTCCCCCGCCTTCCGGCTTGCGATTTTCGCGTAGGGGCTCATGGCGGGATTCGTAAGGAACACCATGTTTCCGCAATCGAAATAGGAGAAGAGATACGGCGCTCCTTCGGAGAACGCCATCAGCGCCTCTGCACAGTAGACACCGTCTATGGAGGAAAAACCGTTCGATGCAAGTATCTCGATTATCTTGCGAGAATGCTCCACCCCGGGAACATTCACCACATAGGCCGATCCCGTCCCGGGACGCAATGCCACGATGACCGGGGGCCGCCCAGCCCCGCTTAAGACATATGTCCTCGAACCCCTGATGCCCGGCAGCATGAAGCAAAACGACAGGCTGATGAACACCGATACGGCCAAGACGAATGAGCTTCTCCTGCCAAGAGGCAGGAAAACCAGGGTTGACAGTGGAAGGCAGAAGAATAGCAGAAACGGGAAAAGGGGAGGGGACGCAAGTCTCATGGCGGAATCTGAAAAGGACATTATCAAGGCCCCGAAGGAGCTGAGAACTAGATCCATGACGACCGACAACGGCTCGACCGGAACCAGCGACAAAGCGAAAGAAAGGCAGAATATAACCCACAGGAACGGGGTCACGACAAGATTGACCAGCACTGAAAGCGGGTTGAATATGTTCTGGTTGAACAAGGATATCTGCAATCCCGAGAGAAAGGCGACCACGCACATTATGCCCGTGCTTACAAAGCCCGTGAAAAAAGCCCGGACGGGGCCGGGACGCAGGGCCCCCGGCATGAAAAAACTTCTTACATTCAAGAGAGAGACGAAGCAACTCGCCTTCCTCCAGCCACCTATGAGAAAGCCCGTTATCAGGAAGGAATACTGGAATCCGGCGTCGAGTATCGAAAACGGATTGAGTACAAGCGATGCCGCGGCGGCGATGAATAAAGAAGAAAATGCATTCGGCGGATAGAGCGCTGCCCTCTGGAACGACCATATAGATATCATCAGCAAGGCCCTTATGGCCGACGGCTGGAACCCGGTGCAGAAGACATAGCCCAACACTATGAACGGCAAAAGGATGTAGCGTGTCCTGAAGGGAAGAACGCAAAGCAGGGACAGGACCAGAAGCCCGAAAATCGCAGTGTGCATGCCGCTTATCGCTATGACATGGACCGTGCCGCTCATCAGCAGTCTCTGCCGGGTCGAGGAGTCTATTCCCTGCCTGCATCCAAATATCAACGCCGCAAGAATGTCGCGGTTCTCCTCCGAGCGGATTCCAGAGCATATCCTCGAAAGAATCATGTTCCTGAAATATAAAATTCCTGACGACAACGACTCCCTGCGGCCTGTCACCTTGACATCGTCGGCATAGAGCAGAAACGATATCTTGCGGGAGAGCAGGAAGTCGCGCTGGCTGAAATCACCATCGAAAAGCGCATCCGAAGGGCGGCAGAGCCGCCCGGCGACCTCGAGAATGTCGCCATGCGAAAACCTCAGCTTCTTGTCCCTTGCTACCAGAGCCACCCCGAAATCAGCCGGAATCGGGTTCGCATAACCACGCGAAAATCGCAAATCCTTCACCCTGCTGTAGTTGTAGAACGGCATCTTCATCCATGGAACTTCTTCTCCGGGAAGGCTGAAGTCGCTCGCCTCCACAGTCGCGACAACCCCGCAGTCGCAGGGGAGATGCGACAGAGCCGCCTCGGAACTCCTCCACGCCAGAGCCGAAATGGCGACAAGCGCGAACGAAACGCAGAACTTGATGAAATCCCCGAGTCCAAGCAGAGCCGCGAAAATCGCAGCGGAAAAAAATAGAGCAATCAATACTGAGGAAGACGTCCCAACCGCAAACGTCAACGACGCGAGAAGAGCCCCTGCGGCAAGCGCCAGCGACGGCCTCAAGGCAAATGGGACGAATTCTTTCATCTTTTCAAAGTCCGATTGTTAGCGATATGACACGGAAGGCCAGCCCATCCACCAAGCGCAATATATCTGTTTACCATTTCCCAGCTTCAGCGTCCGTATATGGTCAGAGTTGCCCGGTCATAGACATTTAGGATGTTGAGGAATTCATATTCGACATAGTCAACTTCGCTGATTCTGCCATTGGTGAGCATTCTGGCCATCGACATGTCTCCCCATCCGAAGCTAAGCGCTCCGAAGCTGTAAGGAGCCGGAATAAGAACTTTGTGCGTGGAAGCTGAATTGGCGCTGCGGTCGTCGTAAACCGGCACTCCGTCGCTTTGGCGCGTCGCGCAGTATGCAGGACCTTTGTAATGGGAATAAAGCATCCCCTTCGGCAATCCCGGTCCCAGACGTGCGGACATGCAGCCGCCGCATAGCAACAGCATCCCGGCAAGCGGCAGCAACATCCTGGTTGAAACCCATTTCATGGCCGCTCTCCCCCGTCCCCGGGTATTTCCTTTTCTCCATACACCACCGTGGTGAAACGCTGATAGAAAATGAAAATGTTGAACATCCCATAATCAACATTCTTGATCAGCTTGATGCCGCCGTTCTTTGCCGCAGTGTCGATCGAGCAGTCTCCCCAGCCGACCAGCATCATCACATTGTGGGCCGAGGCTTCTCCTTTCTGCGAACCAGTGCTCCGCCCCCCAAACAACGGCGCCTGCTGATCGTTGAACATCATCCCGCGGGGTGGGACAACCGGGGCAAAGGCACAACCCGAAAATACCGAAACTAGCAAGACCGAAATAAGGGCACCGAGAAATTTCATTGAAGACATCCTCTTTTGTTTTTTATTTATTTTTTACCTATCGAAAAACTCTGGACGCACATTGATGAGCTAAGTGACACTTGCCCGGTCTCCTTCGGAAGGAGAGCTGGAGGGCCTGCCGCAGGCAAAACCGCGTCCCCGCCGGAGGTGGGCAAGCCTCCATTTTCACTCCGAGCCAAGTCTGGTGACAGCTTCAGGTGAAATCATTTCATCGAATTCATCGGCGGAGAGGAGTTTTCTTTCGAGGACGATTTCGCGGAGATTTTTTCCGCTTTTCTTCATCTCCACGGAAATTTCAGAAAGTTTCGAATATGGTATCTTCGACAGCAGCGAAGTCATGGCTGCTGTCGAAGAGAGAATTTGGCTACGGCATTCTTCACGGTTAGCAACAATACCATCAACGCATAAATCCGAGAGAACACTTGCGGAATTCGCAAGAATCTGAATGTTTTCAAGGAGTTTATCGGCAATTAGTGGCATCATGTGATTCAATTCCAGATTCCCCGCCCCACAGGCACTTGCTATCGCAACATCATTTGAGCAAACAAGACTTGAAGCTTGCAGAACGGCTTCGGGGACAACTGGATTCACCTTCCCAGGCATTATCGAAGATCCGGCCTGGAGAGCAGGAAGAACTATCTCACAAAAACCTGAATCGGGGCCAGAACCCATCAATCTGAGATCGTTGCATATCTTGGTCAGATTGACGGCAAATGTCCGTAAAATTCCGCTGGTCTCGGCAATTGCGTCCTGGTTTTGTGTTGCTTCGTAAAGATTTTCCGCTCTGGCGAGGGGTAATCCGGCAATTTTCCGTAAATTTTCCACGACTTTGAATATGTATTTGCGTGGGGCTGCGAGACCTGTGCCTACGGCGGTTCCACCGAGATTCACCACTTTTAGCCTTTCCTCGCATTTGTAGATGCGCCATCTGTCCCTTCCAACAGCTTCGGCGAATGCGGAGAAATTCTTGCCCAAGGTGACGAGGACAGCGTCCATCATTTCGGTCCTGCCTATTTTGACGACATCAGCGAATTCCTTTTCCTTCCGCTGGAGAGCCTCGAGAAGTCGGACGATGTTTGTTTCGAGAACTTTCATATCGAGCATTGCCGCCACATGGAGGGCCGTGGGATAAGTATCGTTGGTGGACTGGTGCATGTTGACATGGTCTATTGGGTGGACGATGGAGTAGTCTCCTGGTTTTCCGCCGAGGGTGATTATGGAGCAATTTGCGATCACCTCGTTTACGTTCATGTTGGTGGAGGTGCCCGCTCCGCCCTGGAGGGCGTCAACTATGATGTGTCTGTCGAGTTCTCCCTCCAGCATTTTCCGGCATGCAAGTTCGATGGCCCTGAATTTTGCCTCATCGAGATGGCCCGTCTCGAAATTGGTCAGTGCGCATGCGAGCTTCACCGCGCCATATGCGTGGATCAGCGAAGGATTCACCGTCCTTCCGGATATCTGGAAATTTCCCGCAGCCCTGGCGCTGTGGATGCCGTAGAGGGCGTCAGCGGGCAGGCTTTTCTCCCCGAGAAAATCCTTTTCTATGCGGAACTCCGACATGGCGGGATCTCCATTTCTCCGATAAAATACGCCCTCGGGCTCTTTTATCAATCCGCTGACGCTTCCCCCTGCGGACGGCGGGGCCGCCGTCCCTCCCGTCTGTCAAGGGGGAAAGGTCAATAATCCATTTCAAGATTATGCGCTTCCATCCATGTATTCCATGTATTTCTTCGCTTCCTCGAAGAACGGACCGTTTAGAGGCAGGCCGAATTGTCTTGCGACATTGAGTCCGAGGACGAGGTTTCCAGTGTGGTTGACGTGGAATGCGTCGTTCATCAGTTCTCCGTGCCTTGCGGGATTTTTCGTGCAGAATGGAATCCACAGGGAGAGATGGTCTATAAGTCCCGAATCCGTTTCCTCCGCCACATCTCTGACCGTCTGCATGAATTCGAGGAATTTGGAGTAGTGCTCGACGGATATCTGCCCGCGTATCGGCGCGTAGTAGGTTTGGAATATGACGAAAGTTCCGATCTTTTCGAAACCCGCATATAGATCCAGAAGGTTCTGCCTGTATGTATCGCGGCTTATGTTCTTCTCCGGATTGGCGTCGTTGCCACCTATCGTGATGAAAACCATCTGTGGCCTATAGAAGGCCGCGTCGCCGTCGAACCTGCGGAGAAGATCGCCCGCCGTCTCACCCCCGACACCGCTGTTGATGCAAATATGAATTCTACCGTGTCTTGCCTGGATGGCGAGATCGAGGCAGTCGAACCAGTGCGTTCCGGGAATGAACCTCTCGGTGTTCGACGATCCGAACGCGAGAATCCTGATCTTGCCGGCCACACCCACATCCTCCCTAATCTGCTTGAATTTGCCATCTATATGCATGATTCCTCCTGCTTGAATTGTTTTTAACATGGTATTCATATCTCTTCAAGTTTACAACTTAATAGTTGAAATAGCCCCACGTCAGGCTTGCAAGATCTTCCGTTGCGTTTGTATGCCAATGGTTGTCATACCAAGCATGGCCATCGTAGTATATGAAGTTGAATCCCTTGTTCCCGTTATGTCTCGCCATTAGATTGTTAGACACCCATGTTTCTCCGAAAGAAGTGGGATTACCAACCACTGGAGCCGAGTGATATATATAATCTATGTTCCATGATTCACCAAAGAAAATTACCGAAGAGATACCGCCTTTCTTCGGTTTGATTCTCGCCGGTAGCAAGGCCCTGATGTATCCTT
>CAZGJP010000113.1:0-8151 GCA_964526605.1 uncultured Lentisphaera sp. | reverse complement strand
CTTCTCTCGGACGCGTATGAAATTCATGTCCTCAGGATGGAAGATCGAGGACTGGAGCCTTCCGGCGGCGGAGTTGGAGGATTTCCCCGACAAGTTCATCGTAGCTTCGAAGGGGGAGGCGATGTGCCATGTCATTTTCAGCGACGACGGGCCGGATCTTCATGCCACGTACAGGTTTTCAGGCGCAAGGACCGCTGTCGTGGGGAAATGAATGCCCCGATTGAAAACTGGATTTCAAGGGTAATAATTATAGGAAACAAAAAGGGAGACCATCAATGCAGGACAAGGCCAAGAGCATTCTGCCGATCTCGGCGGCCGTAATACTGGGAATAGTTTCTGTGGTGATCATCAACAGATACATAAGCGCAAAGACGAATGTCCCGGAGGTCAGGAAGCTCCGCGTCATCGTCGCAGCCCAGAACATACAGGCGGCCCAGCCGATCGCCATCAACCAGCTCGACACGAAGGAACTCCCGGAAAATGCGGTGTCCGACGTGAACATCGTCGTCCCATACACAAGCGACCCGGCAAGGAACTTCGATGAAATAAACAAGATCAAGACGATGGTCGCCGGACGCCAGGCGTCCAGAAGCATAAGCGCAGGATCACCCCTGTTCTGGACCGACCTCAAGGAGGTCGAGGCACAGGCGCTTTCCGATCTGATAGCCAAGGACAAGAGGGCGGTAACCATCCCAGTGGACCAGATCGCGTCCGCCGGATTCAACATCACCGCGGGAGACAAGGTGGACATAATTGCGACCCGGGAGAGCGGATGCGGCGACGTGGCGGTGGCGGCACTCTCCGTCACTCCAAGTTCAGTCCGGGATCTTCTCGCTCCCACTCAGCAGGGAAGCGCCCCGGTCCAGGCCAAGTCCAAGACATTCGTCGTGATGCAGAACGTCCTCGTGCTGGCCGTGGGCCAGGACTACAACACCTTCTCGGGAAGATCCGCGCAGGCGAGGAGCTACGGCTCGGTGACGCTGGAGGTCTCGCTCGAGGAGGCCATGATGCTGGTCCACGCAAGAAGCAACGCCACGCTTTCTCTTGTCCTCCGCAATCCGTCCTCCACGGACAGATCCGCCGTGGACAAGCTTCCAGAAATAGACTGCGACAATATTAGAACCGCGATAATCCCGAAGCTCGACAGAATGCGTTCGCAGGATTCGCAGGGCGATGGCGCCAAGGACGCAGCCACAGCCAATCCTCCGCAGCCGGACGGGCAGACGCCTAAACAATAAACAGTAAACGAGGTCTAACCATGAGAAGGACTGCTGCTCTTTTCGCCTTTCTGCTCATCTGCATCTCGGCGGCGTCCGGCGCGGGCGAGGCCGAGAGAACTAGAAACGTAGAGGTCAAGGAAGGGGCGAGGGCTATTGTGCGCCTCGCGGACATATCCACCTTCCTCGTCCAGAACCCGGAGATCGCATCCGTCGCAAAGACCGACCGCAGCGACGAGATAGTCGTGCTGGGGCAGAAGATGGGCAACGCCGTCATAAACTGCCAGAACAGCGACGGGACGCGGACGACCCTCGGCGTGAAGGTGGTCCCGAAATACTGGGACACGCTGCTCTTGCTCTTCGAGGACGACCCCAACATCCGCATGACCATCACGGACGAGCACCTCATACTCAGCGGAGATGTCTCCGACCAGGACGCGATGCGCAGAGTCAAGACCGCCTCCGAGCTCGACAAGACCAGGATCATCAACAACGTGACCTTCTCGACGCAGAATCTCCTCGGAAAGATACAGGGCCATCTCAAGAACTCCGGCTTGAAGGGCGTGGAGGCGGATGTCCAGGACAACATCGTATATCTCACCGGAATGCTGCTGGACAAGGACAAGGAGAAGGACCTCCTCTCGGTGGTCAAGTCATACGCGGATAATTTCGGATGCTCCATAAACTCCTCCGGGCTCAAGACCGGCGGGCCACCCCTCATCGTGGAGGTCAAGTTCGTCACCGTCACGAAGGGCAATGACAACAACATGGGCCTGATAATGGACGACATCAAATACAATCTCAACTGGAACCCGAAGGAGAGCGACGTCTGGCAGTTCGACAACCACGTGCAGACTAGGCAGGAAACGGAGTCCTGGGAGCTCGACGGGGAGGTCACCAATTCAGGCACGGTCAAGCTCCAGAAGATAAAAACATCCCTCAAGGTCCTCTATGAGTCCCGCATGTCCACCATCAGCGGCGAGAAGGTGAAGATGCAGAGGGGCGGCACGATATATCTGCAGACATCCGGCGTCCAGGTCGCGGACGTCCAGACCGTGGACTACGGATTCATCGTCGAGATAGTGCCCACGATATTGTCGGGAGATTCCGTCGCCGCCGACGTGGACGTGCAGGTCAGCGGGCTCCAGGCCGACCAGCCTCTCACCATCAACAAATATACATTGAACGCCAAATACGTCGTCTCTCCGGGAGAGATAATACTCGTCAACAAGATGAACGTGGTGAACGACAAGCTGGCGAAGCAAGGGCTCCCATTCCTCTCCGACATCCCCCTGCTCGGATACGTGTTCGACAACACGCAGGCGAACGACGAGAACGCGAACGTCCTTCTCCTCCTGAGAATATCGTCCTTCGACAAGGAGATACTCGCCGACGAGGGCCGGAAGGCGCAGGACAGGTTCGACGCCATCAGGAACAGCGAGCATTCCGATCTCCTCTCGGACACCGATCCGATGAGAGAGGCGGAGGAGGAGATCGAAAAAAAGGGCGAGAAGCTGGAATGAGCTCCAAGCTGCAAATCCTTTTCAACGGCGACGAGACCGGCTTCCTCGACTCGGACTCGGGCGAATCGTTCAGCTTCGGAACAGGCTCGGACAAGGACGTCTGCGTCAGCGCGCCCGACGCGAAAATAGCTATCAGCCTCTCGTTCGTCTCCGGCAGATGGTGGATCGCCGACGACTCCTCGCAGCCGCCAGCCACTCTCCTCGGAAGGAGATTCGACCAGATCCCTGTCAACAAACCCCTCTCCATCTCGATCGGGAAGGATAGCCTCGAACTCCGCCCCAAGGACGAAGGCGCGGCCAAGTCCCAGCTCGACGTCCTCAAGGTGGAAATCTACGACAGCGTCGTCTCGAGCATGAAGACCGAGGCCGCTGTGGTAAAGAACATCACCGACGACGAGCTCTCCGACAGGGTCGAATCCCTCACCGCGCACCTCATGGGGCAGAGAATGGCCGCCAGCTCCCTCCAGCACGACAAGGCTGTCCTCGACGAGATAAGGACGGAGATAGTCCAGGACATCCTCCACCTCGGCCCGCTCGAGCCTCTCATCGCGGACGACTCCATCACCGAGATAATGGTGATCAGCTTCGACACCATATACGTCGAGCAGAAGGGCAGGATTTCGCTCTCGAAGAGAACCTTCAGGAATCCAGAGCATCTGCTCACCGTCATCGAGAGGATTGTCTCGCCGATCGGAAGGAGAATAGACGAATCAAGCCCTCTTGTGGATGCACGTCTCCACGATGGCTCCAGGGTGAACGCGGTCATCCCCCCGATCACCCCCGACGGCGCATGCCTCACCATAAGAAAGTTCGGCAAGGCAGTCTTCACCGTGGACAAGCTGGTCTCGGTCGGAAGCATGACTCCAGGGATGGGCAAATTCCTCGACGCATGCGTCAGGGCCAGGAAGAACATCGTGGTCAGCGGGGGGACCGGCAGCGGCAAGACCAGCCTTCTGAACGCTCTCTCCAACTACCTCCCCGCCGACGAGAGGATAATCACAATCGAGGATTCCCTCGAGCTGAAGCTCCAGCAGAAGCACGTCGTGAGGATGGAGGCCAGACCCCCGAACGCGGAGGACAAGGGCGAAGTGTCTATCAGGACCCTCGTCAAGAACTCCCTTCGAATGCGCCCGGACAGGATAGTGATCGGCGAATGCCGCGGCGGCGAGGCCCTCGACATGCTCCAGGCCATGAACACAGGCCACGACGGATCGCTCACCACCGTCCACGCCAACTCCCCGAAAGACACCATATCCCGCCTCGAGACCCTCGTCCTGATGGCCGGGATGGACCTGCCTCTGACAGCCATCAGGAACCAGATATGCTCCGCCATAAACATCATAGTCCAGACCGCCCGCTTCTCCGACGGAACACGCAAGATATCGAGCATATCCGAGATAACAGGCATAGACGAAAGGGGCGAGCCGGTCCTCAACGAGATTTTCACCTTCAAGCAGAAGTCCGTTGACAAGAACAGCGGAAAAGTCATCGGCCAGCATTCCGTGGTGGGCAAACCATCCTTCATCGAGGAATTCGCCCAGAGGGGAATCGAATTCACGGAAGATTCGCTCGGAATATGAACATGCAGACCGGAGTCGAGCATACTGCTTTGCCGCCCTTTTTTAATAAACAGAGTATCTAAATGGTTCTGCATCGCACTGCTGTCATAGGGACATCCTTGAAGCCCGACGAGCGCCGGGTTCCCATTCATCCCGACCACTTTCAGGAGATCGAGCCCGAGCTCAGGGCGAGCTTGATCTTCGAACGGGGATATGGTGTTGATTTTGGCATCGCCGACGACGAGATCGCCGCGGTGATGGGTGCCGTTGCAGACCGGGACGAGATGCTTGCTACCTGCGACATCTCGATACTCCCAAAGCCTCTGGCTGCTGACCTTGGGAAGATGAAGATGGGCGGGACTCTATGGGGTTGGCCCCATTGCGTGCAGCAGCGCGGTATCACCCAGACGGCGATTGACCGCCGGCTCACCTTGATAGCCTGGGAGGCGATGAACCTGTGGGATGCCTCAGGCGGATGGATGTCGCACGTCTTCCACAGGAACAATGAGATCGCAGGGTATGCAGGTGTGCTTCACGCCTTGGAACTGCTGGGGATCAACGGCGTTTACGGCCCACGAAGAAAGGCGGCCGTCATCGGTTTCGGCTCGGTGGGGCGGGGAGCGCTGAAGGCGCTCTTGGCGCTCGGATTCGAAAATCCGACAGTATATGTCGCCCAGGCGCCGGACTCCGTCAAAAACATGCCGTCCGGCATCCGATTCATCAGGCTGGAGACCGGGAAAAGTAGTCTGGCGACCGTTGACGGAGCCCCATTCATCGAGAGGCTGATCGAGACGGATCTGATCGTCAACTGCATTCTTCAGGATCCCATCCGGCCGCTGCACTACCTGGCCGCGGATGAGGCCGGCCGGCTGAAGGCGGAATCCCTGATCGTTGATGTGAGCTGCGACGAAGGAATGGGCTTCCCTTTCGCCCGTCCAACGAGCTTCAAGGAACCCATGCTCAGAATCGGCAGCGTCAACTACTATGCTGTCGACCACACGCCAAGCCACCTATGGAACAGCGCCTCCTGGGAGATATCCCGGGCGCTCCTGCCATATCTGCGGACAGTCATGTCCGGACCGGATGCTTGGCAGCGTGACGAGACTGTCCGCCGGGCGTTGGAAATCCGCGACGGAGTGATAGTGAATCCGCAAATCCTGTCCTTCCAGAAGCGGGAACGGGATTACCCGCATCATGTCCGGCCCGTGAATGAAAATGGGCGTCGGGACAGGACAAGGTGAATTTCCGGGATATCTCCCTATGGATATTCTGTTCGATGACAGGACCAGATGGATAAAGGCTCCTGATGATTTTGGGACGGCTGTCCCGCTGTTTGAAAGGAGCTTTGATTGCAACAGGCCATTTGTCTCCGCGGTTTTGCATGTCACAGCTCATGGCGTCTACCGGGCGAGGATCAATGGCGCGTCGGTCGGTGATTTCGTCTTCGCCCCGGGCTGGACATCCCATTCCAAGCGTCTGCAGGTCCAGATCTACGATGTGACCGCGTTGCTTTCAAGCCGGAACCGCATCGAGGTTTCCGTCGGCGAAGGCTGGCTGTTCATGCACTACAGGCGCAAGCCCGGAAACGGCTGTCCGCACATCCGCCTGCTGGCGGCGCTGGACATCGTCTATGCCGATGGCAGTTCCTGTGTCATTCCGACCGATTCGAGTTGGACTGTCCGGGAGTGTGAAATCCGTTGCAGCAATTTCTACATGGGCGAGACCATTGATGATGCTTTCTCTCCTCCGCCGCCAGTCGCTGCTGTCGAAGCGGACGCGGACAAGTCCATTCTTATTCCGCAAGAGGGGGAGAAGATAGTTGAGGCGATGACCCTGCCTCCTCTCGGATTGATAGAGACTCCCAAAGGGGAAACCGTTCTCGATTTCGGGCAGAACATTACAGGGTATGTGGACTTTCATGCCAACGGTCCGGAGGGCGCCGAACTGATTTTGCATCATGCGGAAGTCCTGGACGCAAACGGCGATTTCTATGCCGAGAACTATCGTTCGGCCACCAGCGAAGTCAAGTATGTCTGCGGAAGCCATCCGCGCAGGGTCAGGCCGACACATTCCTTTCAGGGGTTTCGCTTCGTCCGTCTGAGAGGATTTGAGAAAATCAGGCTCGAGGACTTCATGGCGGTGGTCGTGAGCAGCGACATGAGGAGAACAGGCTGCTTTTCATGTTCGGACGCGATGCTTGACAGATTGTTTGATAACATCGTCTGGGGGCAGCGTGGTAACTTTCTCGACGTGCCGACCGACTGCCCACAGCGGGATGAACGTCTCGGGTGGACTGGTGACGCGCAGGTTTTTGCCGAGGTCGCCACCTTGAATTTCGACACGCGCAGGTTCTTTGGCAAATGGCTGGCCGACATGACAGCCGATCAGCTCGAGAACGGATTGATTCCGCAGGTCATTCCAAGCATGGGATGCTCCGACACTTCCGCCGGGTGGGGCGATGCCGCGACGATCATCCCTTGGCAGATGTACTTGACCTACGGAGATTCGTCCGTTCTACGGAGACAGTTTCCAACGATGAAGAAATGGGTGGATTATATCACAGCGATGTCTACGGACGGACTTTGGGACAAGAGCCCAAAGCATTTTGGAGACTGGCTTGGCCTTGACGCCGGACCGGGCGGCTACAAGGGTGCGACGGACGAAGTGCTGATAGCCACAGCCTATTACGCCCATTCGACGGAAATACTCATCAAGTCTGGCACCGTCCTCGGCATGGAGATGGGCGACTACCGGCGGCGGCTCCATCAGATCAGGGGAGCATTCCGCGAGAAATACATCCGGGAAGGGAGAATGCTTTGCGAAACCCAGACAGCCTGCGTGCTGGCGCTCTTCTTCGGTCTCTGCAAGGAGGAACATAAAACGTCGATCACCGGACAGTTGGTCGAACTCATCCGCCGTCGCGGACATCTTTGCACCGGATTCATCGGCACTCCGTATCTCTTGCACGCCCTCTCCCGCAACGGGGAAACTGAACTGGCCTATGAACTGCTTCTGCGCCGCGAATATCCAGGCTGGCTCTATCCGATCACCAAAGGCGCAACAACCATGTGGGAGCATTGGGATGGCATCAGGCCGGACGGTTCCATGTGGAGCGCCGACATGAACTCATTCAATCATTACGCTTACGGATCGGTCGGGGATTGGCTCTACGGAGTCGTCTGCGGAATTCGTCGCGACGAGGAGCGCCCGGGCTTCGAGAACATTTTCTTCGAACCCCAGCCATCGCGCCGTCTGCAATGGGCCAAAGGCGTGATAGACAGTGTCCGCGGCAGGGTGATAAGCCAATGGGAACGGAAGGACGGCGGCATATCCTACACCTTCACTGTCCCGGCGGACTGCCACGCCGTGGCGCTCATAAACGGAGTTCGCACCACGCTCCACGAAGGCGGACAAACCATATTTTCGGGAGAGAGCTGAATCCAAGTTTCAAGTGGAGCCAAGCTCTTGCAATATGCGATCACGCTGGCGCTGGATTGGAACAATACGCTCCGACAGATAACGGTGCATCCACACTGCGGGAACAAGACCTTCGTAAGCTTCTGAAACAGCCTTTCCAGCGGTGACGGCTTCTTCCAGGTGTTCTCCCAGGGAGGCCAGCTGCCTCGTGACATGGTTTCCAGCGGCGTGGCGGCGTGGATCGTCCTCGGCCGCGGCCAGAAATTCCTCGGTCTGGCGAACAAGATTCCAGCATGCCCGCCGGGCCGACTCGAGGCTTTCCATCGCCTTTCGGCAGCTGTCATGGCGCCTCAGCTCTCCGAGCGAATCGAGCAGAGCGGTGACCTGCTCCCCTAAAACTGGACAGATTTGAATGGTGGTTCTTCCGGTAAGATA
>CAZGJP010000112.1:0-8192 GCA_964526605.1 uncultured Lentisphaera sp. | reverse complement strand
TGGGCAGTGTCTCAGTCCCAGTGTGGCTGACCATCCTCTCAGACCAGCTACCCGTCATAGCCTTGGTGGGCCGTTACCCCGCCAACTAGCTGATAGGACGCGAGCTCATCCTCAAGCAATAAATCTTTATCCAAGCCCCCATTCGGAGGCCGGGACACATTCGGTATTAGCCCTAGTTTCCCAGGGTTGTTCCCAACTTGAGGGTAGATTACTCACGTGTTCCTCACCCTTGCGCCACTGAACTTCCAATATTGCTACGGAAGTCCCGTTCGACTTGCATGCCTAATCCACGCCGCCAGCGTTCGTTCTGAGCCAGGATCAAACTCTCCATGGCATAATTTCATATACTCCGGCTCTCGCCGGAAAACTCAATTGAACAAACGATCACATCGCACTATTCAGTTTTCAAATGAACAACAAAACTTCCTTTCTTCTGTCTCGCGGATGGTTATTATACACCAAAGAATCTTCGGTGTCAACACCGGAAGGCAAAAATTTTGAAAGAAATATTTTTCTAGGTTTAAAATATTTTTTGCGGCTGTTAGATTACACCACTTCCAATTTAATGCAAACGCAAAATCAAAAAAAAATCAAAAAAAAATATCCCCCTATGAAAACACGGAGAAAACAGACTTGGAAAAGACCAGGATGCGGGGCGGAAAGCGAAGTCCCGGACACAGATGATCCCAGCCTCAGTCGGAGTCCGACACGAGATTCAAATTCGTTATTTCAACCGTCTGCTCTTCATGGCCAAATACAAAATCCACATTCCCCCCGCCCATTTCGACGCCATTTCAAATGGCAGTGGCGCCTAATCGGACAAAACCCTCCGACATTAGTTCAATGTTAGATGCGGAACTTCCCGCCTTCCAGCCTTTGAATTGCACCGCAGGCGGACTAGCTTATCGGAAAAAACAGGCGTGATCATCATGACTTCTGTCTCCCTCTCAAAAATATCGAAGACATACAGGAGCGGGGAAAAGGCCGTCCTCGACTCGATAGACCTCGATATAGCCCCCGGAGAACTGTTCTTCCTGCTCGGCCCGAGCGGTTGCGGAAAGTCAACCCTGCTCCGGATCATCGCCGGGCTCATAGAGCCCTCGAAGGGAAAAATCAGGTTCGACAACGACGACGTGACAGGCCTTCCAACTGAAAAACGCCACACCGCAATGGTCTTCCAAAACTATGCTCTCTGGCCGCATATGACAGTCCTCGAAAACGTCAAATTCGGCCTTTTAATCAGGGGAAAACCCGAAAAAGAGGCCGAAAAACAGGCTTCGGACGCCTTATCCATGGTTGAAATGCAGGATTTTGCCAAAAGAAAACCTAGTGAACTCTCCGGGGGACAGCAGCAACGCGTCGCTCTAGCCAGGGCGATAGCCGTTCGGCCGAGGGTTCTTCTTCTTGACGAGCCCCTCTCCAATCTCGACGCCAAGCTCAGGATAGCCATGCGCCGCGAAATCCGCAGGATATGCAAGGAGTCAGGGCTCACCACCGTCTATGTGACCCATGACCAGAAGGAGGCTCTCGCCATGGCCGACAGGATGGCCGTCCTCCATGAGGGCAGGCTGTGCCAGACCGGCTCCCCGCACGAAATTTATCGCAGACCCAACAGCGTCTTCGTCGCCGGATTCATCGGGGAAGGTAATTTCATCCCCGCGAGAATCGCGGAAACCCGCGATGGAAGCGCCGTCGCTGAATCCCGGCTCGGGGCAACCGCCGCAAGCGTTCCCCCTTCCGCGAAATTCGCAAAGGGAGACTCTTGCACACTGCTGATCCGCCCCGAAAGCATGGTCGTCTCGGGGGAAAAACGCGAAAACAGCTTCCCAGCGAAAATCGCAGGAGGCGTCTTCCTCGGCGAGTTCACCCAGTGGACCTTCGACGCTGGGGAGAGGACAATCATCGTTTTCGAACAGAATGCTCCGACAAGAAGGGAGGGAGAGGAATTTTTCCTATTCGCAAGCCCGGAAAACATCGTCGCATTGCCACAGATATGAAGACATTCAAACTCGCAATGCTTGGTTTTCTGCCTCTCGCAGCCCTGATCGCGCTGCCTGTCGCGCTGCGCCACGCATACGATAGGGAAACAGCTTGCGACATCCTTGGCGCAAAAGACAAAAATCTCCCTCATGCCGCCGACGCGGCGCGAGCCCCAGGGCGAACAGGCCCGGAGCGCTTCTCCCTGGTGATCATCACTCCGCATGTCGAATCCATCCGATACGAATTCGAACGCGGGTTCAGATCCCACATGATGGAGACGGCCGGAAAGGACGTGGCCATTGACTGGCGCATGCCAGGGGGAACCTCTGATATCGTCCGCTACGTTGACGACCGATTCGCAAGCGAATTCAGAAGGAGCTGGGAGGGGGATGCTTCGCTGGGACCCTGGACGAAAACCGCCGCGGACAACTTCGCCAACGACAAGCTGGACCGCCCCAATCCCGACGCCGATCCGGCGGCACTCAAGGCGAGGAAAGTTTTTCTCGATTCGAATGTGGGAATTGGCATTGACCTCTTCTTCGGCGGCGGACAATATGAGATGGACAAGCAGGCGCGGAAGGGCTTCGCCGTCGACGCGGGTCTGCTGCAATCGCATCCGGAATGGTTCACCGAAGATGTTATCCCGCAGAAATTCAGCGGCGAGATCTTCCACGACCCGAAAGGTCGATACTACGGCACATGCATATCATCCTTCGGAATATTCTATAACGAGGACTGCGTGAAGCTTCTCGGCATCCATCCACCACGCCGCTGGAGCGACCTCGGATCGGACGAATACTTCGGGACCCTGGCGCTCGCCGATCCGACAAAGTCCGGCTCCATAAACAAGTGTTTCGAGATGATAATCCAGCAGGCCATGGCAGAAGCGATAAAAAAATACGGAGGCAAGACCCCCGAAGCTCTTGAAAAGGGATGGACAGACGGATTCAATCTGATAAAGAGAATGGGCGCAAACTCCAGATACATCACCGATTCTGCAAGCAAAGTGCCTCGCGATGTGGCAAAGGGCGATTCAACAGCGGGGATATGCATTGACTTCTATGGCCGCACAGAGGCTGAATGGGCGCAGCACCAAAGGGGCGGAGAGACAAATTTGAAATATCTCGCTCCCGTCGGAGGCTCGTCAGTCTCCGCAGACCCGATTCTCCTCTTCAGAGGTGCTCCAAACAGGGAGACAGCCGTGGAGTTCATAGAGTTCGTCCTCTCGAAAAAAGGTCAGCGCATCTGGAACGCCCGGGTAGGAACTCCGGGCGGACCGGAAAAATACGCACTGCGACGCCTTCCAGTCAGGAAGGACATGTATGCTCCGGACGAGATCGCCTTGATGAGCGATCCGGACGCACGCCCATTCTCCCCGGAGGAGGAGTTCAATTACGACCCTTCGCTGACGGCCAAATATTTCTCGCTAATCAGGGTCATGATCAAGGCCATGGTGATCGACCCCATGCCCGAACTGCAGGCCGCCTGGCGGAAAATCACCGGGGCGGGCGGGCCGGAAAAATGCCCCACCGCCATGCTTGAGTTCGACAAGATGCCTTTCACCTACGCCGAAGCTGCGGATATCGCCAAGGCCCTGAATCCCGGCGCAGAAGGAAACAGCCCGCTATCCGTGCTCCAGGAACAGAGAAAAATCTCGGAATTCTTCAGAGAGCAGTATCTAAAAGCCACCGAAATGGCGACGGGAGCCAGTAAGCCGGAGGAATACGATGAATGAAGTGAATGGCAAGAGGAGACGAGAAGAGAGCCTTATCCCGCCGCATGGCGGCTATCAGAATCTCAAGACATTCAAACTTGCCGAGATAATATACGACGTGACAGTGCTGTTCTGTGATAAGTTCATAAGCATACGAAGCCGCACTCATGACCAAATGGTTCAGGCGGCAAGGAGTGGAAAACAGAACATCGCAGAAGGAAGCGTTGACTCTGGAACGTCAAAAAAAATAGAATTAAAACTCACCGGAATCTCGAAAGGCTCCCTTGACGAACTCAAACTGGACTACAAGGACTTCCTGCGCCACAGAAAACTTCCCGAACTGCCATCTCAAGATCCGGCCCTCATGCGCTTCAAGGAAAGAAAATGCTCCTCCCTGAAGGAGTTCCGCGCCTGGGTGGCAGACGAATACAAGATCGAAAAAAAGAGAAGAGCAGGGCACGATGTCACGCAAGGGAGAAGGGGCACACGGACAGACACTGACAGACACGGACAGACACGGGCCAACTCTGAGGAAAACAAAAATACAGCTCCCTCCACCCTCTCTAAGCAGCCGTCCTGCGCCTTAGAAATTCAGACTCCGTCCGTGTCTGTCCGTGTCTGTCAGTGCTCTCACTCGCTTCCGTCCCATTCTCCCATTCTCTCCTCCGTTCCAATTGAACATTTTCCAGCGGTTCTCGCGGCAAATGGAGCACTTTCCCTACTCAACATCTGCATATACCTTTTAGATCGCCAAGTGAATTCCCAAGCAAAGTCCTTCGAGAACGAAGGTGGCTTCACGGAACGAATCTATCGTATGCGCTCGGACAAGAGAAAAAACAATGTAAAAAATCAAACCTCATAAGCTAAAAGGAATCGTTTTTATATGAAATTTGCGAAATTCGCAATGGTAGCTTCACTGGCGGCATTCTTCGCCGTCTTTCTCGTGCTGCCGGTCTACACCGTGGTCGCCGAGGGGCTGAACTTGAGCTACATCTCGGAAATTGCGAAGAATCCCATATACCGCGAGGGGATGCTCAACGCCTTCGCAATCGCGCTGGTCAGCACGGTAATGGTCGCATTCATCGCCGTCCCCCTTGCAATGCTGAACGACTCCTTTGACTTCGCCGGAAAGAGCCTTGTCACGCCCCTGCTTCTCGTTCCGATGATTCTTCCGCCTTTCGTCGGCGCCCTCGGATTTGTCCAGATATTCGGACGATTCGGGGCGTTGAATTCGCTTCTCACCGCTATCGGAGTGGTGAAATTGGGCGCAGGACCGGACTGGCTCGGCGGCGAAGGCCGCTTCTGGGCCGTATGCGCCGTCGAGGCCTTCCACCTCTACCCGATAATGTATCTGAATGTCCTCGCGGCGCTCGCCAATCTCGATCCGAGCCTCGACGAGGCCGCACGCAATTTCGGATGCGGCCGGATGAGAAGATTCTTCCGCATAACCCTTCCGATGATTCGTCCCGGTCTATTTGCGGGAGCAAGCATAGTCTTCATCTGGAGCTTCACCGAGCTCGGAACCCCGCTCATGCTCGGATTCAACCGCGTCACCACTGTCCAGATATTCAACGGAATCACCGAGCTGGAGACAAACCCCCTGCCCTACGCCCTGGTCGTGGTCCTGCTCGTAGTCGCCTGCGGACTCTACGCCGGGAGCAGGATGGCCTTCGGCGGCGCAGCCGACGCCGCTCCTGTCAAAGGCATGATAGGCTCGCGCAGCAGAAAGCTCGGAATTGGCTACGGACTCCTGGTCCTCCTGCCCTTCCTGGCCGTGTCCGCTCTCGCCGCCCTCCCACACATCGGAATGCTTCTGCTGTCCGTCTCGGGCAACTGGTACTGCAGCGTCCTGCCGTCGTCATACACGCTTGAACACTTCAAAAATGCACTATCCCACGCGCTGGTGGTCCCGGGGATAATAAACAGCCTGAGATTCTCGCTCTTCGCCATGATTATGGCCGTCGCCGCTGGAATGGCGGTGGCGATCATGACGGTCAGGTGGAAGACCCCCGGATGGCAGATATTCGACATGCTTGGCATGATGCCACTCGCAGTCCCCGGAATAGTCCTCGCATTCGGCTACCTCAGCATGTCCATCAGATACGACTGGGTGCGCTCGCTGATGGATCCGGTCAGAAATCCGACCATCCTGCTGGTGCTCGCATACTCCATGAGACGCCTGCCCTATGTGCTGCGCTCGGTCGCGGCGGGGCTTCAGCAGACGCCACGCGATCTCGAGGATGCCGCCCGGAATCTCGGCGCGAGCGCCTGGACCGCCCTGCGCAGGATCACAGCCCCGCTCATTGCCGCGAATATCGTGATAGGCGCGCTTTTCGCATTCAGCTTTTCGATGCTCGAGGTGTCGGACTCGCTGATACTCGCTCAAAAAACGGAGTTCTTCCCTGTCACCCGTGCGATTTTCGAGCTGTCCCAGGTTCTCGGCTCGGGAGCCTATCTGGCATGCGCGTTCGGCGTATGGGCCATGGCATTCCTCGGCACCACCCTGCTCATAGCCTCCCTCATCATGGGAAAAACCATCGGATCACTCTTCAGATTCTAAATTCATCAACATTTGTTTTACGTGCGACAAAAGACACAATTACTACTGCTGGGATTTGAACAAGTTCCAAGACTCTCGGCAATGCCCTCAGATGCCAGTCCATGCGGCGGACGGAAAATCCGAAGACGATGGGGAGCAAGATCAGATAGCCGGCAAAGACGAGGAACAGGAACAGTGATCCCTTGTTCCTGAAAATATCCCTCCTGTAGAGCACAAACGCAGCAAGAACCAAATACCAGAATCCGCAATTGCCTCCAACGTCCAGAAAAAACAGGCGGAAAATCTCCTTCGCAGCCATCCATGCCTGGCTTGCGAACAGCGGACTTGCGATCCGAGACAGGGAAAAATCATAGTCGTATACTGGAATCCCATAAAACTTGATGAAAACAATCCAAGGCAGGAAGGTGAAAACCGGGAAGAGCAAGATGCAGATGATTGCCTTCAAGGCCCCGGACCGGACGAGGCCAGGGACATCCACCGAAACCAAAGCCCTCGCTGAACACGTCAGGCACGCCAACGATGCCAAGGCGTAAACCGCCACACCTTCGTTCTTCACAAGCCCGGCAATTCCAAGAAATGCAAGACCGCAGCACAGGAAAAGCATCCTCCCGCTTGCAAGATACTTCGCAAGCATGAAGAATCCCCAGAGAACAAGGAGCGCCAGAAAAGCCTCTGCATAGTAGGCGGCCGAGGCGCTCAGCATATGGAAGTTCCCGGCGAAAATCGCCGTCACGGCAAGCGACGGCACAGTTCCTATCCCGAAATGACGCCCGATGAGAAAAACCGAACCCCATAGGATGAAGAGACTTGCAAGAGGAAAAAGCTTCACCGTCAATTCATTGTAGGTTCCGCATGAGGCCAGAGAAATCCAAGACAGAAGAAGCGGCCACAGCGGGGGATAGTCCGGGTGCGAATACATCCTCGAGGAATCCTCGAGGAATGACAAGTCCATCGGGCCGGAGAAGATCGCCACCCTCGTCTTCATCCCCCACACGGCCTGCCCGGCCGCGTCGGAAGCGCCCGATGAAAACGCAAGAGCAAGAACCGCCATCGCGGCCGCCAATAGCGGAACCGCCGCGAAGGTGAACATCCAATATCTTCCGGAACCCATGCCGAGGACATTCGCGGAAGACTCCCCAGATGCCTCATCTTCCTTGGTGGAGAAACTCCTCCCGCGCCGAAAACAGAAGATGGCGGACACGAGAATGAACAACGCTCCGGCGACCAGCATGCCGTTGGTCCGATTGACGGCAAGGCCGAGGAAGGACAGATAATACAGGGATAGCCCCATCCCTCCAGCCCCCACGACAAATGCGAGCGGCAGAATATTCGCCCCCGGCATGAGTCCGCGAATCTCGCAAAAAAAAGGGCTTTGAAGAAAAATCCAGCCCAGCAACACAAGAAACACAAGAGCAAAAACCCCAAGCATGACTTCCCGAGGCGACGTTCTGGAAGCGGCCAATCTGGCCTCCATGATTTTTCCGCTCTCCGCAGAATCCTCCGGGATCAAGGATCGCCCCTCCCTTGCGAAAATCGCGACATGGCCATCACCGCCATCCATCCGTCGAAATGGCTTGCAAGTCCCGAGAAGCTCCAATTCGATAAGCCTTCGAGACAATTGTCCGCCGAATGCATCTTCGCAAAGGACAAAGTCGCATTCGGCGAGCCCACCATCCCCCCTGTATCCGACGCGTAACGGAAAAAGATAGTATGCCAGCTCGTATGCGCGGCATTCATGCGATATCTCATTCTCCAGCTCGGGTATTGTCCAGTAGTAAAGCCTTGAAGCTTCAGGAATCAGCTTCATCGCAGGGATTATAATCCCCTTGTTCTGCCTCTCCCCGAAAAAAAACGGCAAGCCTTCAACAATATTCTTCCTCCCATCCTCCATATGGTCAAGCGCAATGCTGAAAATGCGCCAACAATTCCACAAGACAA
>CAZGJP010000111.1:2654-8209 GCA_964526605.1 uncultured Lentisphaera sp. | reverse complement strand
TTATACCCTGAACAGAAAATCCTTCATTATCCAGACGTTTTTCTGTCTGAAATACACCGGACAGTCGCGCAGAGTCATCGCCCTGAGCGACTTGAATCCGGACACGAACCACGGCTCGTCCAAGGGACGGAGCTTCCTGATCCACGAAGGGGCGGTGATTTTCTTCTCCTCGCACAAGGCCCATGCGGTTGCCGCGAAAAGCGCGGCTAGGCGCCGGTCCAAATGCGGAGAAACGGCCTCCCTGACCAGCTCTCTCCCTGGGTATCGTCTAAAGTCATCTACAAAGTTGAACAGGTGCAGCTTCCAGCCTTTCGGATCGGGGTCTGCCACCGTCATTTCGGACGCTCCCCTTAGCGTGACTGGTTTATATTTTACACGATTCTTCATTGTCGGCTCTTGTTTCCTGTAGAATTTCTTCTATAAAGAATCTGGATTTGGGGGCTATTCTCTCCTCCGGGACATATTTGAGAAGCAGCCTTTCGACCTGCTTGAATTCGGTTATGTGCAGATGTCTCAGGAGAATCTTCACGTCTTCCGCATCTTGTGTATCGGCTCTCGCCGCACAGACCTTCATGGCCAATATGTATTCGGCTGTTGGGGTCCACACCCTGACGTTTGACAACTCGAGGATGCTTGTCCTTTCGGGTTCTGCGTAAACAAATCCCTTGACGGCATCGTTGAGCCATCCTTCCGGAAGTCCGCGTTCCCATCCGACCTTTTCAACGGCATCCCTGACCATCTCGCATGGAGAGAAAACGGCATCGACATCCTTTGTGGAACGCCTCTCGTCAAAGGCAAGCGCCATGGCCGCCCCTCCGAACACGAGGACTTCGCCAATCGTCCCGGATCGTTTGAGGTGTTCGTTCAAGCACTTGAAGTTTTCGAGTATTTCCTTGCGCGTCATGTTGAAATCCTCCTGCCCATCTTCGCCGCCTTCAAGACCAAAAGCAATATTATAGCGGCTGCAACGACTATATACAAGAGATTCTTGTCGTCGAAGCCGGGCTTGCCGGATAGTCCCCATGCTGCCGGATCGCATGCGGCCTCGATGCTGGCCTCCTGCCCGTCGGGGAGGTCCTGGAAGAAATCGATCCCGGTCTGGCTTTCGAGGGAGTCTATGGACATGGCGTATTTCGGGTCCAGCGGGCTCTGTATGGAGTTTTCGTGCGGCAGAACGATTGCGACCGCCTCTCCCTTTCTTTCGTCGAGGATGGCCTTGTAGAAGGCTTTTGGCACCCATACCTTGTTGCCGCCTATGGTTCTCTCGTGTCCGAGCGCCAGGACGGGACCGGTGGCTATCCTGATTTTCCCTCTTTTGACCGCCTGGTCCCTCGCATAGTTTTCGGCTTGGAGCCAGATTTCCCGGTTGAAACGGGGTTTCTGGGGCGACATATTGGACATGAGGAAGGTTGCGGACACCGACTCCTTGGAGAAGTCCATGTCCTCCGAGGGGCATAGGTGGCCCCTGTCGAATCCGCTCCCCTTGTAGTCCTCCAGGGTGGCGGAGCCGGCGGGGACGGCCGGATCGTTCCGGAAGTCGTTGGTTCGGCCATGGTCGGCGTAGACCATCTCCTTTGTCAGGGTGTATTCGACGACATCCGCCTGTTCGGCCTCCTCGTTGTATTGGAGCCGGTAGAAGCCGTGGTCTATGCTCTGTGCGTCGAGGAGGGAGGGCGCGATCGCCAGGAGGATTATCCCGGACTTCTTTTTGAACGCCTTGTGGAGGAAGGATGTGATGAACGGGGTGTCGGGTTTCAGCTTGGGGACACCCTTTCTTGCGACCATCCTCCGGAACAGCTTCTTGAAGACGCTTTCGGAGACCTTCTTCATCATCATCCTCTTCTATTCCGCGTTAAAGCCTGAGAATTACCCCACACACAAAAGATCCATCCCGACAGTTAGGGCAACCCCCAGGAGAATTCCGGTCGGGATTGCT
Organism: uncultured Lentisphaera sp.; assembly: GCA_964526605.1. Classification (GTDB taxonomy): domain Bacteria; phylum Verrucomicrobiota; class Lentisphaeria; order Victivallales; family GWF2-50-93; genus DYMC01. Next base: position 6,273 of record CAZGJP010000111.1, on the reverse strand, counting down.
ATAATCGCCACCGTAAACCCATGAATGGCAACAATGCCTGTTATGATGGCAACAGAGACCATCCCAAACAAAACGCCGCCAATCACCCTCTTGGCTGTTTTAGTTTTCATCTCAGCAATTCTCCTTTTGTTTTATTTTAAGGCTTCACTTCCCTATGGTGTCCGCATGACGAATTTTATTAAAAGTCTCTTTGTTTTTTATTCCAGCATAAAAACCCTGTCTGGGTTCCTCTTTACACACATATCGTCACGGAGAACAAGTCTCGCTTTTTCAAGGAACAACATCACTCCTCTAAAATCGTCCTTGCTACGCCAATCGCACCCCAAAACCTTCAAACCAAAGCCAACCTGCAATGCGTTCAGGTTTCGCACGTGTGTCCATGTTTCCGGGAACAGCTTTTTGATCGCGTCTTCGTTCTTTTGTAGCCATTCCTTGTTTCCAAGAGTATCAACCATGCGCATTTTATACCTCTTAGATAATCATTTGCCCGGCAACTCAATACATGCGCCTATAGCATCGCCGTCCTCTTCTATCCCGCATTTATAATTCCATAAAGATTCATCGCGGGTTTTTATGTGGAGAACGAATTCGGTTCCAGCCGGGACAACCACGTAATCCCCCTTCTTCGATAGCAACCTTTCCGCATATTCACGGCTATATCCAGGTTCATTGGCGAACGTTTTGAGTATGTCCACCATTTCCGGGCTCGTGTTGTGGGTGTGCATGGTGCCACGCAATCCTTCTGCAAAGCCGGCACACGGTGTCTCGTTTTGGCCGTTGACAAGCATCCATTCATTACCGCACGTCACCGTGTTTCCGTTGATCTTGTCTACTCTTCCAAAAACTTTCGCCCCTTTGATATTTCCACCCGAGACAACCTCCGCGATAATGGAAATGTCTTTTTCTAAAACAAGCGGGGCGGTCAACACGCACCTGACCGTTGCGTCCGCCCTGCGGCCATCAAAGAGCGAACAGGAAACCACAAAACACGCACTCAACACGATAAACACTTTTTTCATTCTTTTCTCCTAAGGTTTCTTGTATTTTATCTTAAACACGTTTGAAATTATTCCTCTTTCCCCCTACAGTGTCCGAGGCGGGGATTTTTTACGCCTCGACGGCTAATATTTCGTCTTTTTTGACTATTCGTCCGCCTTGGGTTGTTTCGCCTGCGAGGGTTTTTTCCTTGAGTGCGTTCCGGACATGTGTCTCGATGGTTCCCTTGAGGGGTCTTGCGCCGTATCTGACGTGGATGCCCTTGCGGATCATGTGTTCGAGCGTGTCGTCCGAGTATCCTTCGAGGCCCCAGGTCTTCATTTCCTTGTCGAGGTAGAGTTTTGCTATTTCCCTCTGGATTTGAGCGGGGAGTTTGTTGTAGACTATTTTGTGCTTTATCCTGCCGAAGAACTCCGGCCTCAGTTCGTTTTCGGCCCTTCGCAGGACGGCTTTTTCCATGGCTGAGAAGGGGAATTTTTCGCTTTTTATGTCCGCTATGAGCTCGCTTCCCAGGTTCGAGGTAAAGAATATGTAGAAGTTTTCGAGGTTTGCGGTCTTGTGGTTGGAGTATGTGAGTCTTGCCGCAGAAAGGATCTGGAGAAAAAAGTCAAGTATCCTCGGGTGGGCTTTCTCCATTTCGTCGAAGAGGATCACGCCTCCATGCGCCTGCCGGTCTTCGGTGAACGCCTGCATGCGGTCTATGAAGGTCGCCGCGCTCTCTTGGTTCATAAATTCGGACATGTCAAAACGGATCATTGCGTTTCTGTCGCCGTATAGGAACTCTGTGAGGCAAAGGCAGGTTTCAGTTTTCCCTACGCCGGTCGGCCCGAAGAGTATGATGCTGGCCTTCGGCTCGCCTTTTGAGACGTATCCGAGCTCCGCCCTCTGGACGGCCTCGACGATGGGAGCCATGCCCCTGTCCTGCCCTTTTATCCTCTCCTTGAGGTATCCGGAGAGGGTCTTGAGTTTTTCGGTGTCCGGGTGCATCTGCATATGGCTATGCGGTTTTACGGTTATACGGCTTTACTTGTTTGTTTCAATCCACGCCCCTCGCGTGAGGGGCGACGCTTTACTTAAACAGATTTTTTGCGTCTGTTTCCTTCTTTTCGCCTTCCTTGGGCTGTTCCTGCTGATCTCCCTGCTTCTGCTGGAAGACGAGTCTGTATTCGAGCTGCGCGAGTTTCGCGTCGAGTTCGTCGCATCTCTTGTGGAAATTCATGTTGGACTGTCTTTCCTTTTCGATTTCGCGCTTTATCTCGTCGAGTTTTGCGGCGGCGACCTTCAATTCCGCCGTGGCCTTCTGGCTTTCGCGCTTCTGCTCCTCGATCTTTCGGATGGCGAGGGACAGGACCTGCATGTCCTGCTCGAACTCGGCGATGAGCGCCATGGTGCGCTTGTCGACTCCGACCTTCATGGCCACGCCTTCGGGGACTCCGGCCACTGGTCTCGGGGTTTTTATCCATCCAGCTGGCTGTTCGACGCGGTATATGGTGTTGGCCTCGTACATGACATCGGGGTTGTTGGGGTCTATGTAGCGTCCGGTGTAGTATTTCTTGAGGTTCTCGTCGTATCTGAGGCGGGACTTGCCCTCCTCGGGGAGCAGGGTTCCCGGCACTTCGAGCGGTATGTTTATCACCGTGTCGGGCTTCGGGGGTTCGGGCTTGTCCGAGGAGCATCCGGCCAGCAGGGTCAGAGCGGCGGCGGTCAGGGTTGCGGTGTAGGTTCTCATGATTTTTTCCTCCAGCTTAATTATCTTTTCGTCGGGACTCTCGTTCCGGCTATTTCCGCTTCGTTCATATTCACGATGTCGGTGATGTAGAGGTAGAACACCGTCCCCCCTGCGCACCGGACGAAATATCCTTCATTTTCTATCTGCTCCATGAGCCTGTCGGCGTATTTTCGGACTGCCGAGGCCACGCCCTCGTTGACTGCATCCTTCACGTCCCCCGATTTCGTGGTCGTCTGTCCCCAGTCTGTGATCGTGACGGACTCCTGCGTGAGGTTGTCCGTGAACGTCGCTATGAACTCGGCGGCATAGGCCATGAGCTCCTGCATTTCGCTGGACTTGATGACCTCCCCGCGTATTCCCGCGCTGCCGTCGTGGAGGTGCCAGGAGTCTCCGGCCAGCATTTGCTCCTTGGTGAGGGCGAGACCCTTGAGGCGGAGCTCCTTTCCATTGTCGTCGTCGCGGGTCCTCCATACCACGACCCACTCTTTCTCGGTCATCACCCTGTCTCGGACCGGCTTGGCGATGGCCTTTCCGTGGACCTCCGCCCCTGCGGGTATGACCAGCTTTCCCTGATGCCATAGGTTCTCGGTGGTCAGCGCGACCACGGGGGTTTCGGCGAAGGCGCTGTCTATCGTGAGGACGAGCTGGCAGGAGATTAGCCTGCCGTATGGGGCGAATCTATCGGCCAGGTCCACGGACTTGTCTCCTGGCTTGGTGAATATGTTGACTATGGGCGGGGGCTGGATGGCCTGTCTGGGGGCGGTTGGCGTTCTGGCCTCCGCCGTTCTCGCGGGGATTGTCGGGGTTGGCTGCGTTTTGGGCTGCTCGGGCTTTTTCTCCTCCTTGGTCTCGTTGATCATGTCGTAGTTTACGCCGGTTCCGTGGGATTCCTCC
>CAZGJP010000111.1:0-2554 GCA_964526605.1 uncultured Lentisphaera sp. | reverse complement strand
TCGGCCATTTCGGCGTTTCTGGCGTTGGCCTCGTCGAGGGCCTTCCTTGCCGCCTCCAGTTCCTTTTCCTTGGCAGCAAGTTCGGCCCTGACCGCGTTCAGCTTCCTGACCGACTCTATCTTGAGTCCGATGAGCTCGATATATATATCCTTCGCGTCCCCTTCCCCGGGTGCGGGGAAGGCGAGCGGGAGGATGGCTGCCAGCACCAGGACTTTAGCTATTCGCCGTTGATTCATTTCTCCTCCTTTCCACCCTTTTTGTTTTCGGGGGTTTTGACCGTGTCGACGGCCTTTTCTATCTGGTCGAGCTGTTCGTCCGTCATATTGTCGCTGATGGAGTTGTAGAGGATGCGGAGTTTCTCCGCCTCGATCTTCTCCTGGGGCTTGGTGTTTCTGGATACGAGCACCTTCCACTGGTTGTCCGGGGCTATGTTGTTTCTTCCGCCGTATTCGGTTCCGGTGAATCCTACGTACGCGGGGATGGTGGCCTGCGGCGGTATGGAGGCGGCGCAGTCGGCAATGGAAGCGTGGAGCAGCCTGTCTCCCACTCTCGCGGCGAAGGATTCCGTATCGAGGTTGAGGGGGGTTCCGGCCTTGTTGGTGATGAAGAGTCTGAGTATGACGGTGTCGAACTTGTCGAAGCGGAAGGCGTCCTGCACCTTGATCTCGAAGTCCTCGAACACGGAGAGTTGCTTGAGCTCCAGCGCCGCGACGATGTCTTCGACGGCTTCCGGGTGGTGTCTCCTATACAGTTCGTAGCCTTTCGCCTTGTCCAGGAGGGAGACGAGCACTCCGGGGGTGGTCTGGACCGTCCTTCTCCCCGATCCGGTCGATCTCTTTTCGACGAAGGACACGCTTCTGTCGGCCTCGTCCGGGCTGGCTGTCATGGAGAGCTTTATCACTATGATCTTCTTCTTGTAGACGACGTTCAGGGATCCGGCGGGGTGGTTTTCCGGCGGGGCCTTGGGGTCGAGCTCTTTTTCCGGGGTTGCGTGGAGGGAGATGAAGTTGGTCCCGGCATTGAATTCGACGACGAAGTCGGCCTTGACCTGCGGGGCCTTGCTCACGTTCACCCCATGTATGCCCTCTATCCCGTCGGAGACTGGGAAGAGGAGGGTTCCGACCGCGCCGGGGTGCAATTTTATGGTGTATATCCGCGTTTCGTCTATCTCCTCCTGGCGTATGCCCGGTCCGGCCAGGAGGGGTATGGCGGCGGTGGCGAAAATGGCAAGCAGAATTTTTTTCATAGTTTTTTCTCCTTGACTTCTATGCCGTTTATAGCGTAGAGAAGTCTTCCATTGTTTCCTATGTCGGGGTTCTTCCACATGTCGAGGATGACTTCGGCCTCCTTGGTGTGCCTTATCTCCTTGGAGCCGAGGCTGCCGGTCAGGTGGAGGGCCACTTCGATGTTTGCGAATATGCGCTTGTCCCCGTCCGCGGCCATGAACTTGTACGAGACGACCTCTGCCTTCTGGTGGATTTTCTTGGAGGAAAAAAGTTCCATCTCGGTCTTGAGGTTGGCCTCGATCTGTCCCTTGGCCTTTGGCAGGAAAATCTGGTTGAGGAGATCCATGTTGTCGAAGCCGGCGGGGTTGCGGTCGAAGTAGGCTTTGACTGCAAGGTATGCGCAGAATCGTTTTTCGTCCTCGGCCTGGGCGTAGCTCCTCGCCACGGCCACGTGATGGGTCTTGTCGTCCGCGATGACGATTATCTTCTCGGGCTCCCTAAGTGCCCTGACTATGAAGAAGCTCTGTGCGAATCCGGCAAGGACTGTGACGACAAACAGGATGAACCAGAACCATGCGCTTGCGCGGTTGTCTACAAATGTTTTCAATGGGTGCATCAAGCCTTCTCCTTTGTTTTCTTATGTGTTTCGAGTCTTCTTTTTTTTCGTTCAAAAATCTTTCGTGCCATCTTTCGTGTTGCTAGTCCTGGAGAAGGTCTAGTTTTGTCATCCGTCCTTGTGATCCAGACTCCCCTTTTATTATTTGCCTGCTATACCGGTCTCTTCATTCCCGCCGGCACGTCCACCGGTGAAGGAGGCGGGGGAGGATTTGGCTGCTTCCCTCCCTCCTGCTTGGCCCAAGTAATGGCTGAAAGAGTGTTTCCGCCGGCCATCCTTAGCGCCTCCATGGCTCCCGCCCTGCTTGCGCCGCCATGTTCCATGACATCTCCGACCGCTTGCGCTTGCTTCGCCGTGGCTCCCTTCAAGTCGGACGATTTTTTCGCCGTGCGTGCTCCGGCCTCGGCCCCCTCGATTCCCATTGACGCGGTTTTCTGTGCGTATCCGGTCATGGAGCTGAAAGCTCCGGACATTGTGGACGCCATCTCTCCTGATGCGAGAAACTTGACAAAGGCGAACGGAGCGACGAAATAGCCGAATATGAGAAACATTACGACAAACACCAAAAGGAGGATCATGATGATCGTGAGTGCGATGGCGGCACCCCATGAAAGCGAAGCGGTTCCTACTATTGCCAGGACCATTTCAGTCAGCCCCAATCCGGCGGTAACGGCAGAGGGTAGCAAAGCCCCTATGCACACGGTTATTATGG
>CAZGJP010000110.1:0-8223 GCA_964526605.1 uncultured Lentisphaera sp. | reverse complement strand
AGGATACGGGGCTTGTTGGTTTTGCCGAATCAAGCATCTTCCTGAAGCTGGCAGAACCTTTTGAACATAGGAATATTTTGATATCGCAGCCGATTTGTCTCGAAAGGAACTTGATGTCCGAGACAAGCGACTTGGATCCGGTTCTCATGTCCGCCATTGGAGGTGGGATGACCAGGAGGCGGCGGGTCATGTTTATCGGGCGGACGATGCGGCAGAAAAGGAGGCTCTGGGGACAGTTGTCTATGAGGTTTTCGGCGAAGGAGCCGAAAATCCTGGACTGTGCGCTGGAGGCCGCAGGCCAGCCGAGCATGACAAGACTTGAGCGGAGTTCCCTTGCCGAGCGCATGACGCCATCGGAGCTGTTGGGGGCTATCCTGACGGATGGGGCGAGTTGCATCTCGGCCGAATTGGCGTGGGCTAGGCAGTCTGCGAGGATTTTCTCCGCGTCGAGGACTGCGTCATCATTGTCATTGTCGCTCTTGACGACGGTTATGGCATCTATTTCTCCGGGTTTTTCAGAGTCTCTGATGCAGAACGCGAGGTCGAGGATGTTTCGAGCGGACGCCGGGTTGGCCACGGGCACGAGAATCCTCTGCTCCGCCTCTTGAGAATCCTGCCGCGGTCTCATCTCGGCGGCCATTCGTCTTCCGTATTTCTCGACGCACCATGCACCCAGTGGGCATGAGACGGCTATCATGGCGATGGCTCCGTTGAGGACGTTCGCGTCGAAGATTCCGAGATTGTATCCCACGAGGACGGCCGCGAGAGTGGCTGCGGCCTGGACGACACTGAGTCCGAACATTACGTTTTTAGCCTCTCTACCATATCCGAAGATTGAGCCCGTCATCCATGCGGCGGCGAATTTCGTCCCGACCACTGCGGCGATCATTGCGGCCGAGACCAGCCACACGGAGTGGTCTCGGGCTATGGCCATTACGTCGACGAGCATTCCGACGGAGATGAGGAAGAATGGTATAAAAATGGTTTTCCCCGCAAAGACGACTCTGTTCATGAGGACACTGTGTTGCGGGATGAGGCTGTTGAAGGCCGCGCCGGCGAGAAAGGCACCTATGATGGGCTCAAGCTTGGCAAAATGTGATATGTAGGAACATGCGCAGAGGGTGGCGATCACGAAGAGGAACTGAGCTCCACCCTCCTCGGTGACGTTTCCAAAGAACCACCTGGAGAGACGGGGTATTCCGAACCATATGAGGATGATGAGGAGGCAGATGCCGGATATCATTCCGAGCCAGAAGATCGGCCCCATCTCGACCCCCCTCTTCGAGTCGGCGATCACCGCCAGCACGAGGAGCGCGAGGGTGTCAGTGACGATCGTGGCTCCGACCGTTACGGCCACTGGCTCGGAGCGGGATATCCCCAGCCGGCTTGCTATCGGATATGCAAGAAGAGTATGGGAGGCGAACATGCTCGCCAGAAGCACGGAGCACTGCCAGTCGAAACCGAGCAGATATCTGCCGACAAGCGTTCCAATCCCCTGCGGTATCGCGAACGTGATGAGTCCGAAGGTAACGCTCTTCCCGCTGTTCTGGACGAAACGGTGCAGGTCTATCTCGAGTCCAGCCAGAAACATGATGTATAGTAGCCCGACGCTTCCGAGGAGCTTTAGGGGTGCTTCCGATTCGACGATGCCGAATCCCTTCGGTCCGATCAGGACTCCGGAGAGGAGAAGGAGGACAAGATCAGGCATCTTGATCCTCTCCGCCACCAGCGGTGAGACGAGTATGATGATCGTCAGAAGCGTGAATATCAGGACAGGATCGCCGATTGGAAGCATTTGTCTGTTCCTTTACAATAGTGCGGACTGGATGCTCTTGAAAGTGGCGAAGCGAACTTTTCAGTGCAGGACCGAGGGTCCGTCTCTAGTTCCAGGGCCACTGCCCTCCCAGTCATCGCAGGTGTCCTCGTTGGTCTCGATTATGGCTATCGGGGTGAGGCCGGTGGCATCATACTCATAGAGATATCCCATCTGGAGCCATCCTGCTCCGTTCGGGTTCGTGTCCTCGTCGTATGCGGTGGTTGGATAGCTGCCAGTGTCCACAAAGTTCCTGTTGTATCCGGAGCTGCGCCAGCTTTCGGTGTTGAGTTTCTGGAGGCAGCTTAGGAAGTAGGAGCCTCCGGGAGGCGGACTGCTGCCGGGATCGTCCAAGTCGTCAACCTCGTCCAGCCACTGGAGGAACTCGTATAGTTCGTATTGACGGCTATCGAACGGATCGTAGAGTCCGGAAGGGTCCTGCATCGCCAGCGGGATCAACCTTGACTTGTCGAAGACAGGGAGCACCATTCCGGAGACGTAGGGTGGGATGCCGCTTCCCAGCGATCCGAGCGGTTTCGAGAGGGCCGAGCTCTCGGACTCGACGGTGGTGGGTGTAGTGCGCTGGACGAGCTTGTCGCTCCTGATGTTGTTTATGGAATAAGCGCTGGACTGGTAGTCTATCTCGATGCTGCATGACATCTTGGAGACGGCCCCGCCATATGCGTATTCCTCCTTGAGCCCAGTCCTGAGATAGGTTCCGTCCATCCATTCGCTGGAAGGGACGTCGGACCACCAGGTGGATTCGTAGAGGCACCACTTGAGATATGGCAGAGGAGAGTTTATCTCGTCAAAGTCATTCGGTTCGTCGTCGTCGTCGTATTCATCAGAAATGATTAGAAGCCTCTCCGAGGCTATTTCGATGAGATATTCCATGGCCTGCTCCCGTGTGACGACATCTCCGGTTTCGGAGAACTCGGTAAAAAGTGTGAGGTATTCGCTCTCCTCGGTGAAATCGGAGTATTCGCTTGAAATCTCCAGGTCCCACCACTTGCCATCGAAACTATAGGATTGGAGGAGCCATCTGAGAGTCGGATAGCACCAATATCTGGCGGCTATCGCATCGTAGAGGCTCACATCCATCAGCCACGATGGGTCTATGTCGGGAAGTCCGGCGAACTCCGCGTTGGGAGCTACCGCGATGCCCCCACCTTCGACGTTGATGTCGTAGAGCATGTCTATGTAGGGCTGACGCCAGCTGTAGCCTTCGATCTCCTGGGCGACACCAACGTCCTCCCCGTAGTAGTCGTCGTCCTCGAGGTGCTCGATGTGCTGTGTCACGACCGATGTGTAGTGGGCGTTTATGGTCATGCGGTTGTTCTTGGCCGCCTGCTGGGACGCGCCAAAGCCGATCAGGGGACCGACGAATGAGACCCTGGCCTGCATCTCCGTGAGGACATCGTTCGAGGCGGCCATGCCCTCGGGGCTGTCGTCTCCCAGAGGGAATATGTCGCTGACGAGGACCGTGCACGCCTTCACGAGATTGAGTTCTCCGATGAGATTGAGGCTTTCGATCTGCCAGTTCGTGGCCGCCAGGGCGGCGGCGTCCACCGCAGTCTGCGAGCGGAATTTCGTCTTAACCACCGATGCCAGATCGAAGATGATGAGCGTCGCGATGAGCAGTATGATTATGGCCAGAACCCCCAGAATGAGGGTTTGTCCCCTCTCCGAATCGCGATGTCGGCGCATTCCCATTTCTACTCCTCCGAAAGGTAGTCTGCGGCGTGGTTGAACAAAGATGAAGTGGAGCTTATGTCCGTAGAGGGGCCTACCTGGACCCATACTCTGTTCCTGTCCGCCATGTCGAGTATGGCATAGGGATAGTCTCTGAAAGACACGGTCTGGGTGGCGACTCCTGCCTCGTCCGGTGCCGACGTGGAATAGCCCAGAGTGGTTGCAGGAGGGGTGATGCTCTCATGGTAGTAATCCGTGTCATACTCGTTCTCTCCAAGCCAGTACTCGTATTCAAGCCATCTGTCGCCGCTCAGATATTCAGGTATCAAGAATTCCTCGGCGGCGAACTGCTCCCGGGGCGAACTGTATTCATCGTTGTCCGGAGAAGTGATCTTGCCCGACGCTCCGATGGCGGCCACCCTCGCGCTGCGCTGGACCAGATAGTCGTCGAACCCCACAACATAGGACCTGAGAGATCTGAAGGCGGAGTAGTTGGTGAGTATCTTCGCCGCCGCCAACTGGAATATCTGGAGCAGACCGAGCAGGACAAGAAGAAGCACCATCATGGTGAGTATGGACTCGAGTATCGCCTGCCCACCCTCAGCCCTGCGGGAAGAGACGATCCGCCTGTCTGGTTTTCGATTCATCTTCATGTGCTCCGACAATGCCCTTCCATATGGCTCCCCCCGACGGAATCCACGCATGTGTTCAGCAAAGCACATCCCCGCTGGGACGTTGCAAAGCTCGTCCGCCCTTATGGCGGGCTCACGTCCTTGCTGGATACACACCGGACACATTTCACCAGACACGGAGTCGGGAGAGCGGATTAGTCCGCCACGCCGCCTTCGTCCATGTTCTGGAGGGTCTCGATGGCGGTTGTCTCGCTGTAGGCATCCTCGGCCTCGTCGGAGCCAAGCTCTGTCGCGACGCCGGCGATTATCGCCCTTACCCTGTCGCTGAACAGTCCGAGCACGACCAGCGATGCGATCGCCACCAGCGTGATGATCAGGATGTACTCCACGATCGTCTGCCCACCACTTTTCTTCCTCATCTTCTTCATTTTCGTTCTCCTTTTCGGGCATAAAGCCCTTGTGAGTTAAATTAGCCTGCTCAATCCGATTTTCAAGTTTTTTCGCTATAGCCGAGGGCTCAAGGATAATCCATCCCAACCAATGAGAGCAATCTCCATCCGTAGTCGCTTAGCGCCGACAATAGCACCACCATCACAAGGGCGACGGTGAGAAACATCGCCAGCATTATCGAATACTCAACAGTGGTCTGCCCTTTTTCAGCCTTCATACCCCTCACATAGGCAACTTCCGTGCCAAATCGCCTTTCCTCTCGATTATTTCATTTTTTTCGTCGAGGACGATGATTTTGGGCTTGAACCCAAGGGCATCCTTATCCTCGATCTGTCCGAAGGCCATTATCGTCAGGACATCTCCCGGACGTCCCTTCTTGGCGGCCGGGCCGTTGAGCATTATCTGCCTTCCACCGGCCTTTCCGGGAATGGCGTAGGTCTCCAGTCTTTCGCCGTTGGCCGCGTTCGAGACCAAAATTTTCTCGTAGGGGAATATTCCGGCTTCGGCCAGAAGCTCCGTGTCTATGAGAAGACTTCCCTCGTAGTCGAGTTCGCAGGCGGTCACCCTCGCCTTGTGTATCTTGCCTCTGCAGATGCTAATCAGCACGATCGGACTCCTTTTATCCATATGCAATACAACGGAAATGTCCCGGGGTAAATTGTAACCGGCGTCAATCCTCAGCCCATTATTTCCGATTTCGAGTCGAGGAATATTCCCTTCAGATTCATCTTGAGCGCCTCGGGATTGGTGGCCGCCTTCAGGGCGTCCTCCTCGGTGATGAGGCCCTCGTTAACAAGACCCAGCAATGACTGGTTGAAAGACTGCATCCCGTCGTCGCGGCTGTTCTCGATCGCCGCAGGCAGCTTTTCGAGCTTGTTCTCATTCATCAGCTTGCGCGTGAGCGCCGTGTTTATCAGTATTTCTATCGCCGGTATCACACCGCCGCCGAAGGCCCTCGGCAGGAGCCTCTGCGCGCATATGGCCCTGATGTTGATCGCCAGGGCGCTCCTTATCGAGTCCTGCTCCGATTTCTCGTAGAAGTCCAGAATTCGCGTCACGGCCTGCGATGCGTTGGTCGAGTGCAGGGTCGTGAGCACCAGATGCCCCGTGTCGGATGCCTGCAGCGCAGCGTCGAAGCTCTCCTTGTTCCTCATCTCGCCGATCATTATCACGTCGGGATCCTGGCGCAGGACATGCACTAGCGCGGAGTAGAAGGTCTCGGTGTCCAGCCCAACCTCCCTCTGCTCGATCACGGACTTCTTGTCCTTGAACTCGTATTCGATGGGGTCTTCTATTGTGACAATATGCTTCCTGATGTTCTGGTTTATGTGCTCTATCATGGCGGCCAGCGTGGTGGACTTCCCGCTACCGGTCGTCCCTGACACGATCACTATCCCCCTCTCCGACTCGGCTATCTTCTTGAGCACCTGGGGAACACCAAGCTTGTCGAAGTCCATCACATCAGACTTCACATGCCTCATCGTGACCGATACGATGCCGCGCTGGCGATGGACATTCACCCTGAACCTGCCAACACCGTCCTCCACATATGACAGATCCAGATCCCCTGTCCTCTTGAACCTGTTCACCCACTCCTCGGAGCGGACAAAAGTCTCCAGGACCTTCCTCATGTAGTCGGTGTCGGCCACGAAGTCGCTGTCCACCAGGTCGCCCGCTATCCTCAGGGTGATGGGGCATCCTTCCCTGATGTGCCAATCCGACGCATTCGAGTTAACGCCCAGCTCCAGTATGTCCTTCAGAATGCTTTTCGGCATCTTCCACCTTCAGTTGTTGTATTCGTCCATCTTACGTTTCATCCTGCCCACGGCCTCCTCGATTCCGCAGAACACCGACATGGCGACTATGCTGTGACCTATGTTCAGTTCCACGAGATGCGGAATCTCGAGTATGCCCTCCACGTTGTCGTAGTCTATCCCATGGCCGGCGTTGACCTTGAGCCCCAGCGAACCGGCGAATTCCGCAGCCGCCACGAGCCTCCGAAGCTCGCCGCGCCTGGAAGCCCCCTTGGAAAGGGAATACTTCCCGGTGTGCAGTTCTATGAACGGAGCCCCGCTCGCCGCCGCCGCCTCGATCTGCCGCTTGTCCGGGTCTATGAATATGCTCACGGCTATCCCCGCCGCCTTCAGCCTCGAGACCGCCTTCCCGATCCGGGATCCGTCGCGAAGGACGTCCAGACCTCCCTCGGTCGTGAGCTCGGCCCGCTTCTCCGGCACGAGACAGCAGTTCTCGGGCTTCAGCCCCGACGCTATCCGCAGCATCTCGGGGGTCACCGCCATCTCCATGTTCAGCGCCTCCACCTTTCTGGACAGCGCCAGCATGTCCGCATCCTGAATGTGGCGCCTGTCCTCCCTCAGGTGCGCCGTGATTCCATCCGCCCCCGCCTTCTCCGCAAGCATGGCGGCCTCGACGGGACAAGGTTTCGACGCCCTCCTCGCCTGCCGCAGGGTGGCCACATGGTCCACGTTTACCCCAAGTTTCAACATTTACGCCGCCCGTTTTGAATAATGGAGTAACTAAGTTATATTTCGCATTTGATTTTTCAAGCCACGATGATGATGCAAGGAAGGCAGATATGTCCGCACAGGCGTTGTTCACGTTCTCGATCCTGGCATACGGCGCGTTCCTCGCCGGCCTCGCCGTCCTGGTGATGCTGACGGACAGGGAGAAGGGCAATCTGCCGTCCCGGGAGAAGGCCTGCAGGGAGAAGACATGCGGAGTCCTGATGGCCTTCGCCGCGCTGCTTTGGTGCGCCAGACACGGGGCAGACATATTCCCGGGAGAGAAGATCGCCTCGTATTTCCTGCCTCTGGCCTTGATCCTCACGTGGGCGTCCTACTTCCTCCTCGACTTCCTGCCGGCAAGGGGGCTCGGGGCTCTATCCATCCTTCTTGCCCACTACCATCTCCACTGGACCTTCGCTCTGGGCGCCCCAGTCGCACCTCTGGTCTCGGCCACATGCTTCATCACGGGAACGGCGGGAATAGCGATATGCGGCAGGCCATGCCTGCTGAGGGATTTCTTCCGCCGGGCCGCGGAAAGCCCTGGATTCCGCAAGACATCCACCTGCACCATATTCGCGGCGAGCATCATATATCTCTCCGCCGGCATATACCACCTCGTAAACGGATGAACCAAATTGCAATTGGCGGCGGAACGATGCAGAGCCCGGACTCAAAAGCACAAACAGCTCGCTTCCTCTCCGAATGCGGCATGGGAGACGACCGGACGCGTTCGAAATGCTACGCCCTATGGGAACTGCTCTCCGCGGAGAACCTCAAGTTCAATCTCACATCCATAAGGAGCGAAGACGAATACTGGGTGAAGCATGTATGCGATTCGGCATCCATTTTCCTACATCACAGAGATCTCTTCCGCCCCGGGACACCAGTCTGCGACATCGGCGCTGGCGCCGGATTCCCGGCACTGATAATCGCCATGGGATGTAAATGCATGGTCCACGCCGTCGAGTCCTCGCGCAAGAAGGCATCCTTCATCGGCAGGGCGGCAACGGCACTCGGCATCTCGAACCTGACGGTCCTCGACACCAGAGCCGAGGAGCTCAACCGCAGGGATGAATACAGGGGGAAATTCGACATCATCACTTCCCGCGCAGTC
>CAZGJP010000109.1:0-8276 GCA_964526605.1 uncultured Lentisphaera sp. | reverse complement strand
GCAGAAGTTGAAGGCCGTGTTCTGGAAGAAGGTGTTCTGATAACTGTGGATCTCCTGGAAGGCCGAGCAGTTCGCGAGCTTGGTGGTCGCGTCCTTCGATTTGCCCCAGGCGATGTTGTTGAAGTGGTAGTTCTTGAACGCGCCGTCGAGATAGTATGCGTGTCCGAAGCGTGCGGCCGCCGGTTCGCCGGGATGGTTCTTGAACTTCCAGTTCCAGTATCCGCCCGGGTTGCCGGAGATGTTGTTGAACACGTATGCCGGCCCTCCCTGCCAAGTCTCGATTCCGCCCCAGTCGTTCGTGTTCAGCATCGAGTCGGTGACTTTGTTGTGGTGTATGAGTATCCTGCACAGCGGCCTGTCGGCCGCGAGCGAACTCCGCTTCGAGCCGAATATATGGATGCCGGAGCCATAGCAACGCTCGAGGATGTTGCCCGATACTTCCAGTGTTTCGGCCGAATCCACCACCATCGCATGTCCCTGCCCGTAGCGATTTGGGCGCATGCCTATGTTCCGGAGGTGGTTGCGCAGTATCTTCACATCGAGGAGCCTTCCGACTTCGGTGTCCGTCTTGCCCCATCCTCCGCCATCCTCGATCAAGAAGGCGCCATGGTCGGTCTCGAGCACTTCGTTGTCGGATATCACCACGTCCTCGATCTTGTCTTCAAGTTTTGCCGCCTTCATCCGGACGGCCATGTTGACGTGTTCGAACCTGCAGTTTTTTATGCTGATATTGCTGCCGGAACCGAGCAGGCGGATACAGGCTGGATCGACATCCTTGTTTACAAAAGGTCCCGCTGGCAGCGACCAGTAGACGTTTGTGAATTTGAAGGATATCCCACTGATCTCGATATTTTCCATTTTCTCGGAGTCAATCAGATTCAAGCGTCTTGCCGCCTCAACTTGGAGTGTCGCCGGATCCCGACCTTTCGGCGGGCGGAAGTGGAGTATTCCCCCCGAACCCGCCTTGTCGAACCAGAATTCACCGTCGGGATCGTCGAGGTAATGCGGTTTGTCCTCGAGGTAGTATCTGCAGTTCCTGACGATCTTGGCAGCCCCTGCGTCTCCTCCCCATTGCCCGCTGAATCCGAGCCCCTGCTGTTTCATGTCAACGACCAGGACCGGGGTGGGGTAGGGGGTTCCCATGACCCATCCGTATTCGGACCATACTATCGCGTCCTGGAAGTAATCCGGATCGCCTTTTATGTTCTTCGTGTCAATGCCGAGATTCTGCTTCTTTCCGCTCTTGTCAGTTATGAAATTGTCGAACTGTTTCTTGGGGTTGTCCCATACCCACCATTCGCTCTTGACATCGTCCGGATCGCTGGCCTTCCAGTTCGGCGTGCGGGCGAGCGGGATTCTTCTGGCGGTTCCATCCTTGTCAAGGACCCATAGGCATCTTGGTGCGAAATTCAACGTCGCAGTCCATGTCTTCTCCTTGTCCGGAACGTCCTTCTGCTCCGAGCCTTTCTGCCATCCCGAGACCAGCTCGGATCCAGCGATTGTCGCATCCCCGTCGCCCCAATCCGGAGATGAAGTGAGCCTGATGGGGTTTTCCTTTGTCCCGGAGTCCTTCGGAATCAGCTGCCCTCTGTAGAATATCCCCCTCTTGAACACATACGCGTGAATCCCGGTGCATTCCTTCGCCCTTGCGCTTGCGGCCGGATCCCATGGATGGCGCTTCCAAGCCGTCTTGACGGACAAACCGTCGTTATCGTCGCTGCCTCCCTCGAAGTCTATGTATCGGACGGATTCGCCTTTCGCGAATTTGAACGGTTCCGGCTTCCACTTGATGTCGCCTGTCTCGATGACATCCGAGTTGCTTCTCGTCCAGCAACGCTCTTCGGCGGAGACTTCCTGCAATGCGGCTAGCGCTATCGCTGCCACGGCGAGCATTGTTCTTTGCATGATTGTGGGCTCCTGTATTCTTTCAAGTATTGGTCATGTCATTTTAGCTAGATAATGGAGTATAGATTGCGAGTTTGACTTTGTTATTTTTCTCGAACTGGCAGGCAGGGATTATTGCGCCTTCGAGTTTTTTCCCGTTGATGATGAGAGACTTTTCTCCCGGCGCCGTGGCTCTTGATACCTCTATTTGAAATTCGCAGTCCCGGAACTTTCTCCTGGCGCGGAAGCCGTTCCATTCCGGTGGCATGCACGGGTTTATCTCGAGGCCGTCGTAGTGGGGCCTTATTCCCAGTATCACATTTGTGATTGCGAAGTAGTTCCAGACGGCGCTGCCTGAGAGCCATGGGACGTTGCCAGTGCCCGGGGTTCTGCTGAATCTGCTGTTGGTGCTCTGGCAGACCGCGTATGGCTCGACCTTTCTTATCTCCGCCTGTGCGTTGTAGCTAGACGGGAGGACGGCCTTGAGATGCCTCCATGCCTCTTCGTTCCTTCCGGCCATAGCCTCGGCCATCACGAACCACCCCTGCACGTGGTTGAATATGGCGCCGTTCTCCTTCAAGCCCGGATTCATAAGTCTCGCGAGGCAGACCTCCGGATCGGTCCTGACGTATGGCGGTGCGCAGAGCATGACGCCGTGTTCGCTTGAAAGATGGTGTTCGACAGCCTTCAATATCTTCTCCGCCCTTTTGCCGACCGCATGTCCGCTGATGACGGCCCAGCTCTGGGGATTGACGAAGATCTTCCCCTCGCTGCAGTCCTTGGAGCCGAACTTCAAGCCGTCGTAGCGGAAGCCTCTGAGATACCATTCGCCGTCCCAGCAATGTCTCTCGATGTTCTCGTCGAGGACGGCGAGTTGTTTCTCCGCCCAGGCCTTCTCCTCGCTCTCGTCTAGCCTGTCCGCGATCTCGATGTATTCCTTCAGCGCGAGCCTGAGCTGGAAAGCGACGAATACCGACTCGCCCTTTTCGCCGAGGCGCAGGCAGTCGTTCCAATCGGCATGGAGGCCGCATGGCAGGCCGTGGGCGCCGCTTCGCCCCAGATTGAATTCGATCGCCCTGCGCAGATGGGCGAACACTGTGCCGGAGCCCTTGTCCGCGAAAGGAAGGACCTTGGTGAATAATCCGAGGTCGCCAGTCTCCTTTACGAACTGTGGGACGGCGTTGAAGAACCAGAGGCAGTCGTCCGACCTGTAGTGTGCGGGCTCCTTCTCGTGCCCGGGCCTATGGGCGAAGGGTTTCACCACCGGAAGGGCGCCGCCATTGGCAAGTTGGCCGGTCAGCATCAATTCGAGACGCTCCCTTGCCTCGTCGGGGACCAGGGCCGAGGCACCCACGATGTCCTGGACGGTGTCGCGGAATCCGAGGCCGTCGCGCTCTCCCGCGTATATCATGCTTGCCGTCCTGGACCAGTAGAAGGTCATCAGGTTGTTGAATGGAGCCCACGTGTTCGCCATCGAGTCGAATTCCGGATCCGGAGTCTCCGCCTGCAGTGAAGATATTTTGGAGTGCCAGTGCGTCTTTATGCTTGCCAGCGCTTTCTCGATCGCATCCGGCTTCTCCATCCGGCTTCTCGCCTTTCTTCCCTCGTCCTTCGCAGTTCCGACGCCGAAGACGACAGCGAAGTCCTTGGCCTGGCCCGGCTTCATATCCAGCCTGATCTCGAAGGCGCCGCATGGGTTCCCACCCCAAGCGAGGCTGTTCGAGCATTTACCTTTCAGGAGCGCCTCCGGCTCCGAGTATGAACCGTATGCTCCGATGAACTTCTCAAGCTCGGACTCAAATCCGGAAAGCCTTGCTCCGGCGACGGCGAAGAAAAGATGTCTCTTCTGGTCCTTGTTCGTGAAATTGTCCGGATCCTCCGGCATGTTCACATTCGAGCCGATGTCTATGATCCCGTCTTTGAACTCTGTCCTTGATATGTATTGCGTGTATTGCAGATTGGTCGCGTCGTCGAGGGCGTTCCAGTTGCATTGCGGCTCGACGAACGGGAACACGGAGAGCTTGCGAGCCTTGCCGGAGCGGTTTTCGATCTTCACTGCCCAGACCTCGTGGAGAGCGCCGATGGGCACGAAGTATGTCGTCTCGCATCTGATGCCGGCGTATTCCGACTCGATAACGGCGTATCCCGTTCCGAAGCGGGTTCTCGATTTGAACTTGTCCAGTGGCTTCCTGCATGGCATCCAGGAATTGCTCCATATCTCGCCGGATGAATTGTCCCGCAGATACACGAATTTGCCGGGCATGTCCGATGCCGGGCCGTTGAATCTGAAGCGGGTCAGCCTTCCCTGCGCGGCGGACTTGTAGAAGCTGTATCCTGCTGCATTGTTGGTCAGCACCGCGCCGAACTCGGCGCTCCCGATGTAGTTGCTCCAAGGGCGCGGAGTGTCCGGCCTTTCAACCACGTATTCCCTGTTCTCCCCGTCGAATCTTCCGTATCTCATCTCTAGACTCCATTGGTTCTGTCTTCCATTTTTCGGCTTGCGGATGGAATATACATCCTCTTGCTGTCCGTGGCAAAACGGAGCGTCTTGCAGTTCCGTGGCATGCATCCAATAAGCGCGCTGCGGTTCACTGCGCCGGCACGATGTCCTTTTTCATCGCCAGTCTGAACTGCCTGATTGAAATGTATCTTCCTGAGCGCCAACCTGATTTTCGGCGACATGCATTGTGACAGCATGACCAAGCTCGAAATAGACAGCGCCAGCACGGGCAGCGCCTACTGGGGCCCATCCAACTACTTTGACTTCAACGGATCCGCCTCCCTGAATCCATGAAGGGATTTCCCTAGGCGAATCAAGTCTTTCGTCCTTTCATCATGGGGCGCAGGATCCCAGAGGGAATCTCGGACCCGAGCAGATGCGAGAGGAGGAGGAAGACCGCTGTGAATGCCGCCGCGGAGGCGGCGATCGGGAGAAGGTCCGCCGGCACATGGCTTAGCGGAATTCGAAGGCATGCGTGTAATGTTTGATAGGACATGGCCGAGACCCCGGATGCCGCGGCCGCCGCCAGCGAGAATCGCAGGAGGTCGAGGAAGGTCTTCGAGAATGCTAGCGAAGAGTCCCGCCGCTTCAGCATCGCCAGGAGCGCGAGGCAGTTGACCAGTGAAGACACGGCCGTCGCCAATGCGATCCCCCCTTGCTGGAGCTTGAACATGAGAAGCCAGTTCAGCGCTATGTTGAGGACGATGCAGGACAGGGAGATTTTCACCGGCGTCTTCATGTCCTTCCTCGAGTGGAACGCCGACGCGATTATCTTCACACAGCAGAAGAACGGTATCCCCGCACTGTAAAATGTCATGGCACGGACGGTCTCGGCCAGCTCCCTCTCCCCGAAGGCACCCCTCATGTAGAAAAGCCTCACGAGAGGGGTCCGGCATGTGAATATGAACGCGGCGGCAGGGATCGAGAGAAACAGCATTGCAGACAGCGAGGAGAGGAAATGGCCGCGGTGGGCGTCGTGCTCCTCCTTCGCGGCGCTTCTTGCGAGGGCGGGGGCTACGACGCTGGCCATGGCGACGCCGAATATCCCTATCGGCAGGTCTATTATGCGGTCGCTGAAGTTCAACGCGGGGACGGCGTAGTCTCCGAGCCAGCACGCCATGGAGCGGTCGACCACGAAGCTTATCTGCAGGGCCGATGCTCCGATCATGCCCGGCAGCGTAAGCCTCCAGAGCTCCGCGACCACTGGCTCCCGCCAGAACTGCGAAATCCGCAGATCGGGGAATATTCCAGCCCCCTTCAGAAGAACGGCCGTGAAGGCGAGCTGGATCATTCCCGAGAGGACGACAGCCAACGACAGGGACTTGAGCATCGAGAGCTTGTCTGAAAAAAGCGGACAGACGAAGATCAGGCAGACCACCATCGCGATGTTGAGGGAGAGCGTTCCGAGGGCGGGGAGGAAGAATTTCCCGGCGCATTTAAGCGCCGAGGAGAATGCGCCGATCAGGCAGATGAACAATGCATATGGCAGGAGCAGAGGCATCAGCTCGAGGGCGATGCGGACGCGGTCCGCGCTCGCGAAGGGGGACAGCAGCAGGGCAAGAGCGGAGAAGAGGATGCAGAGGGCGAGAAGCAGGGATGTCAGCGACAGGAATATCGCCCCGAGCTTCCTTCTCACCGCTTCCTGTCCGTCCTTCTCCATGGAGTAGGAGATTATAGGCACTATCGACGTTCCTACGGCGCCCTCTCCGAAAAGCCTGCGGAAGAGGTTGGGCGCCATGAAGGCTAGCCCCCAGGCTGTCATCAGCATGCCGCCGCCGAATATTTTCGCGAGGAGGACTTCACGCAGCAGTCCGAGGACTCTGCATATGATTATCGCGGCCGATATCCCGCCGCTCTTTCTGAACATGGACGATGCCGACATGTGCGACCTTCTTGCCCGAACGTGAATTGCACTTGAAAATGTCCCCTGCCAACATTATAGTAGCAAGGAAGTGTTTTCAAATAATATACCTTGGTATTCTCCAAATGGTCTGTCGGACGACATTTTTTTTTCTTTTATGCCTTGCAGGGGAGGTTTGCGCCATGGAGATAAAGCTGAACGAACTGACGGAGGAGGAGAGGAAGGTCATTGTGGAGAAGGGGACGGAGAGGCCATTCTCCGGGAAATACGATGATTTCTTTGATGACGGAGTCTATGCATGCCGCCAATGCGGGCAGGGGCTCTACAGGTCTGATGACAAGTTCAAGAGCGGCTGCGGCTGGCCCGCCTTCGATGACGAGATTCCGGGCGCGGTTTCGAGGCGGCCCGACCCCGACGGCAGGAGGGTCGAGATACTATGCTCACGCTGCGGAGGCCATCTGGGGCATGTCTTCAAAGGGGAAAAGCTGACCCCGAAGGACACGCGCCATTGCGTCAATTCGATCTCGATGGAATTTCTTCCCAAGGACCGGATCGGGACCGCGTATTTCGCCGGAGGCTGCTTCTGGGGCGTCGAGCATTTCCTCCTGAACGAAAAAGGCGTCCTGCACGTGATGCCAGGATACATGGGCGGGACCAAGGACAATCCGAGCTACAAGGAGGTCTGCACTGGAAAGACCGGCCACGCGGAGACGGTGATGGTCATCTTCGACAGGAAGCTTGTCGATTTCAAAACGCTGGCGAAGATTTTCTTCGAGATACACGATCCGACGCAGGTGGACAGGCAGGGGCCGGACGTCGGCACGCAGTATCGTTCGGCGGTTTTCTGCGTTGACGACGGGCAGAGGGGGATAGTTGAGGAGCTGGTCGGGATCCTGAAGGGAAAGGGATTGAAGGTCGCCACCGAGATTTCCGAGGCCGGAAGATTCTTCCCTGCGGAGGAATACCACCGCAAATACTATCTGAGGACGGGGAAGGAACCCTACTGCCATAGGAGGGTCGAACGGTTTTGAGACGCGGATTCTTCCGGGGAAATTTCCGAATTCGTTTTTCCAAGATTGACTTTTCGTGGAAATGATGTCTTAGTTCCGCCCGCCTTCAATTGCAGAACCCACGGGAATAGAAGCAATGCCAACAATAAGTGTGAAGAGTGGAAGAAGATGCCAGATGATAGACATCACATCGCGCGTGGCGGAGCTGGTGCCGGAGGGGATGAAGAGCGGACTCTGCCACGTGTTCGCGATGCACACCACTGCAGGGATAACGATAAACGAGAACGCCGACCCGGACGTGGCCGATGACATCCTCTCGCAGTTGGAGGAGCTGGCCCCGCATGCCAGGAGCTCGTATCGCCATGGAGAGGGTAACAGCGACTCCCACGTGAAATGTTCGCTGGTCGGAACCTCGCAGACCATCGCGGTCCGCGACGGCAGGCTGCTCCTGGGCGTGTGGCAGGGAATATACTTCTGCGAGTTCGATGGTCCGAGGACGAGGACGGTGGAAATCACATTTATTTGATTTTCAGCCGCAATCCGCTTTGACTTGGAGAAAATGGAAGTTATAATAAAAAAAAATCCGGAGTCATGACATGACAAGAAGAAAGCTACTGTCCACTCTGTGCATTCTCTCAGTTCTATCCTCTCCATTCATGCTTTCGGCCGATAGCACCGACGTCTCCACCGCCGTCGCGCTGTCGAAGAAGCTCAACGATCTCAAGATGTTCGACTTCTCCCTGTATCTGCTCGAGAAGACAATGAAGGACAATCCCGACGAGGCGGACAAGGTGAAGATACAGATGGGGCTGACATTCTTCGCCCAGAACAAGATAGACGAAGGGGAGAAACTGGTCAACTCCATTCCCTCGTCGAGCAAGTATTTCGTGGATTCTAGGCGCGTGATGGGGATCGAGGCCATCAAGAAGGGCAAATACGACATCGGCATTGCCGCACTGGAGGATTATTTCAAGGTGAAGATCCCGGCCCCCCCGCAGGACGACGACGGAAAGAATGACTT
>CAZGJP010000108.1:0-8293 GCA_964526605.1 uncultured Lentisphaera sp. | reverse complement strand
ATCAATCCAAAATTCCAGCCAGCAAATGTCTAAGTTATTTCTTTACGGCTCCTAAAGAGCCGATCATCTTCTGACTCTGGCGTTGCCCTTCCAGATGCTCCAGACCTGTTCTTCGTCGGCGGGCTGGCCGTAGTCGGTGTTGGATGTCACGGCGAGTGCTCCTGTGGCCCATCCGAACTGTATCCATTTTTCCGGTTCCCAGCCCTTGAGGACGGCGTAGAGCATTCCCCCCACGAAACCGTCGCCACCGCCTATGCGGTCCAGGACTTCGATTTCACGCGGTTCGACCACATGCCAATTCTTCCCTTCCGACATTATCGCGCCCCAGAGATGGCGGTTTGCGCTCATGACCTCCCGGAGTGTGGTTGCGAACACGGTTGCCTTGGGGAAGGCCTTTTTCGCCCGGGTTATCATTTCCTTGAAGCTATCTATCTGGGCCTTCAGACCTTTTCCTCCCGCCTCCGGCCCCTCTACCCCGAGGCATAGCTGGAAGTCCTCCTCGTTGCCGACCAGAATATCGGAGGAGCCCGCGATCTCAAGAAAGATCTTTCGGAGCTCCTTCTCGCGGCCCTTCCAGAACGATGCGCGGTAGTTGAGGTCGAAGGAAATCTTTGTGCCATGCCTCTTGGCGGCTCTGGCCAGTTCCAGACAGAACTTGCTGGTTTCAGGCGATAACGCGCCGATGAGGCCGGAGAGATGCACAATCTGCACTCCTTCCTTCCCGAATATGCGTTCGATGTCGAATTCCTTGACGTTCAATGTGCATCCCACTTCACCGGCGCGGTCGTTGTGGACGCGCGGACCGCGCTGGCCGAATCCGCTGTCGGCGATGTTGAACTGGTGCCTGTAGCCCCATGGGCCGCCTTGATCCACATCAAGCCCCTCGTAGCTCATGTGGCGTCTTGACAGGTCGTCCTTGATGAAGCGGGCAATCGGGCTTCCCTTCACGAATTTGGTGAGAACCTTGACAGGAAGCCCGAGGAATGACGCGACGCTTGCAACATTCGTCTCCGCGCTTGTCGCCTGCATGAAGTAGGTGTCGCTGCAATGCACGGGCTGCCCGCCGACCGGCGTGATTCTCACGCCCATGCTTGTAGGTGTGAGCAGGCTCCATCTGCAATTTTTCTTCAATTCGATCTTCATTGCTTCCTCCGGATATTTTGCATTGTGGATTCAAATGCAATTGCAGGTGCAAATGCAATTCCCAAAAAATGGCGTCAAATATATTGCGCAAATGGATTCTTTCAAACTGCTCATTGGAGCCAGTGTCCTGTAACCCTTAAATTTTCGAACAAGATCGCGAAAATTTTGGATGACGAAGCGCGATACGAAAATCATGGACGCTATTGCAATAGCGGACGTTTTTTCGGGTCGCGGTTCGGCACCGAAACATCGCAACCGCTTGCGGCAAGGCGTCTTTCGGGCGTATTCGGCCCCGGAGAGGATTCGGACGATGGCTCGGCATCGCCCTTCATCCTCCAAGTCCAAATCCATTCCAAAATACGCCTTGTCTTGCCGAAAATTTAGGAGTTACAGGGCACTAGGCGCAAGAGGATGTCCGGCTTGCCAATGCCGGCAAATATGCTATTGTGTCGGCTGGTTTGGAAAACCATAAACCGATGGAAAATAAAGGAGATCTGTGCCATGGGGATGAGATCATTGGGCGGGATTGCTGTGCTTGCCGCTGCCGTTGCGTTATTGCTGTCGTCCTGCGGGGAAGGCCCTGCGGGGGCGGGGAAGAGGCTGGTAATGAGGCTTCCTGAATGCGGATTGGAGATGGAGGCTCCGGCAGGATGGAAGATAGAGGGGCCTGGAGTCTGCTCCAAGGGAGACTATACCGGGCTTTTCGCGAGCGAAGCTCTCGAGGGGAAAACTTTCGAGAAGGTGGTGGATGAGATGTCCGCCGAGTTCGGCGCGAAAGTCGCGTCGAGGGCGGATTGCGCTGCCGCAGGCATGAGGGCGGTCAAGGTGATATCCGACGATCCGGGCGGGATGAAGATATTGCGGCTCTACATTGATTGCGGCGACAAGATCGCCTACGTGTCGTATGCGGTCTTGAAGGAGGATTTTCCTGGCCACGAGGCGGATTTCATAAAATCTATCGAGTCCATGAGAAGGAAATAGGGACCGTCAGTTCATCTCTAAGGGCCGTCATTTTGAAGAATAGGCCCTCTAGGCTTTTGTTCGCTCCAGGCGCCCTAAGGGCGGCAGTCCCCTTGTCTTCATCACATTGCTCAGCTCGTGGACGGATTTTCTCGAGAGTTGCTGGAATTTTCCGGCGGCCATGGCCTTTAGCCCGTTTTTCGCAGAAAGGCTGGCTAGTTCTATGGGATTATCAGGACTTTCATTGCGCCCGAGGCGGGATTCGCCCCGGTCTCCACGGCCTTGTTGAAGTCGTCAAGGGAAAACCTGTGCGTCACCAGCCGATTCCCATCGATGCGTCCTGATGAGAGGTATTCTTTTGCGTCGATATAGTCCCTCAGGACGGAGCTATTCGCCCCGTGGATGTGGAATTCCTCGTAGTGTATCCTGTTCAGATCGATGGCCTCGACGGGATCAGATTTCGGCATGCCCGCGAAAATGGAGAGGTGGCCGGACTTGGCGAGCATCTTGAGGCCAATGGGGACGAGCTGTTTCACCGAGGCCGCAACGACTACGGCATCGGCTCCTCTGCCATCGGTGAGGCGCATCGCCGCCTTTACGGGATCCTCCGAACTACTGTCTATAAAATTGTCGAAAGGCAGGCCAAGACGCCTGTGCAGATCAAGTCTTTGGCGAGAGACGTCAATTATGGAGACTTTTTTCGCTCCGCGCGCCTTCGCGGTGAGACCGTTCAGGACTCCGATTATCCCGCCTCCAAAGATGAAGACATCGTTGCAGTCTTCGAGCGGTATGGTCCGCATGCCGTTTATGCAGCAGCTAAGTGGTTCGATGAGGGTGGCGGCCTCGGCGGTCATCGAATCCGGTATTGGGATGAGGCAACCTTGGGCGACGGCATTGGCCGGCATGACCATGAATTCGGCGAAGCCACCATTATATTGGTATCCTATGGCCTTGAATCCCTTCGCACACAGGTTCTGCCGGTCCATCTTGCACATGGGGCATTGACCGCAACCTATAACTGTCTGCACCGCAACCCTGTCGCCCGGTTTGACGCTGGAGACTCCGCTACCGGTTTTACGGACTGTCCCCGCGATCTCATGTCCGACTATCGGAACGTCAACGTGTTTCTCTCCCTTGAGGACCCTCTGGTCGGTGCCGCACAATGCGCAGGCGTCAACTTTGAGGAGGACTTCCCCTTTGCCTGGTTCTGGAATTGGAATATCCTCGATCGCGATAGTCCCGGGCTTCTTTATGACTGCAGCCTTCATATTCGAATTACCTTTTTTTTCGTATTATACGCCAGAAGAGGAAGAAAAAAAGTCCGGGAGAAATTATTTGTTCGGCGAGAGATAAAAAAAGGGGCGCCTTTCGGCGCCCCTCTCGGAGGAAACTTTCCGTTATCGCCTGCTTAGTTCCAAACCCCGCCGCTTCCGTTGTTGTTCGTCCACTGCGAACCGGCATAGCCAGTCACGTGACCGTCAATGAAGAGGATGTTGCCATACTTGGAGTGGTTGGAAGCCTTGTCCTGCGAAACAGCGCTGTCAACCGACGACGCTTCGCTCAATCCGCCGATGTAGGAATAGTCAGTTCTGCTGATCGTAACACCTTCACCCAGAGGATTGACGGATGACGGACAGCAGTAGATCTTGCAGGTTTCAAGGTATCCACCGGAACGGAGCATTTCAAATGCTTCGGCTGCGGTGTCAACGCCTGTTCCCG
Source organism: uncultured Lentisphaera sp. (assembly GCA_964526605.1). Taxonomy (GTDB): domain Bacteria; phylum Verrucomicrobiota; class Lentisphaeria; order Victivallales; family GWF2-50-93; genus DYMC01. The sequence goes on along the minus strand of CAZGJP010000108.1, from coordinate 4,471 downwards.
ACATGAAGTTTTCGCTGTGTTCCTGCGAATACATACGAATGGCGAGACCGATCTGTTTGAGATTGCTTGCACATGCGATTCTGCGAGCCTTTTCACGGGCTGCATTCAGCGCGGGGAGCAGCATGCCTGCCAGAATCGCGATGATCGCGATAACGACGAGCAGCTCGATGAGTGTGAACCCACGACCTTTCTTCATTGTTCTTCTCCTTTTATGGTTAATTTGCGATTTCCTCCGAAACCTGAGCGCATTCTATATAAAAATAACTCGATAGTCAACAGCCCCACGGGTTTTTTTTTATTTTTCCTAAAAACACACTAACATTTATTTGAATGTATCCGGGGATGTTGGTTCTATTCTGAAGTGGAATTCGACTTTTTTCCCGGCCATGTCTAGGGAGATCAAGGTGTTGAGACGGGTCAGCAGGAGTGGATATGGTATTTTGACCGATGCGCCTGGGACGGAGACGGAGACGTTGCAATCTCCGAGAATGCTTTCGGCCTCTCTGACGGCGAGGATGAGTTTGAGGAGTTTTTCCAGTTTATCCTTCAACCCCTGTTCGAACTCATAGGGTCGGTGGCATGATGGGCAGAGTATCTGGCTGTCCTTTTCCATGGCGTCCATGAGGTTGAATGCGACAGGGGCCTTGCAGTCCGGCTCGAGGCACACGAAATCCACGTGGCACTTGATCTTGTCTCTCATTCCACTCCTTTGTTGTTGGGGGGCAGGTATTTGCCTATGATGGGCTCAAGATTTCTCCTCAGGCTGTCCGGGATTCTGTCCGGGGCGGTGATAATCGCAGACTTCAGCGCGTCCGGGCATGGGCATTTCCTCTTCATCTTCTGGATTCTTGATGCGATTTTCGCAATCACGCTTTTGGCGAGGGCGGTATTGGCGAGGAGGTTTCCGATTATGAGTTCGAGCGTGACGCTGTCGTGGTCCGGGTGCCAGCAGTCGTAGTCCGTGACCATGGCGATGGTGCAGTAGCAGATTTCGGCCTCTCTGGCGAGTTTCGCCTCGGCCAGGTTGGTCATTCCGATCACGTCCATGCCCCAGCTACGGTATAGATTGGACTCCGCCTTGGTGGAGAACGCCGGTCCCTCCATGTTCACGTAGGTTCCTCCGAGGTGGACCTTGTGTTTCTCCTTCGAGCCGGACTCGGACACGGCCTCCAGGGCGCAGTTGTAGGCGACCTGCATGAGCTCCGGGCAGACGGGGTCGGCGAAGGCTATGTGCCCGGCGATTCCGTCGCCGAAGAAACTGTGGTCCCGGCTTCTCTTGGTCCTGTCCACGTATTGGTCCACAATGACGATGTCGCGGGGGCGGAGTTCGTTTTTCAGGCTGCCGACGGCGGATATGCTTGCTATGTGCGTAGCGCCCAGTTTCTTGAGGGCGAAGATGTTGGCCCTGTGGTTGATCTCGGAGGGAAGTATCCTGTGCCCCTTGCCGTGCCGGGGCAGGAAGAACACTTCGCTTTCTCCCAATCTCCCGTGTCCAATCTCGTCGGACGGATCGCCGAACGGAGTCCTCACCTTATGCATTTTTATCTTCGAGATGTGCTCCAACTCGTAGAGCCCGCTTCCGCCGATTACCCCAAGTTTCATGGAATGTCTCCTTTTACTTACGAGAAGAAACAGTATTTTATAGGTTTTAATCAGGAGTTCAAATGAAAAGATCTCGAAACAGCGAAGATATTCTGGCGACGAAGAGGGAAATCGCGTATTTCATGCGCAGGCTCTACAGGCAGGGGCTTACAACCACGTCCGGCGGCAACATATCGGCGCTGTGCATTGACAACACCGTGCTGCTTACGGCGTCGGCGACGGACAAGGCGAGAATAAGCTCATCGGAGATCATCGCGATCTCCAGGGACGGCGCGTTGCTGGGCGGAAACCCGGCCCTTCCCGTCACCATCGAGAGCAGGATGCATCTTGCGGTCTACGAGGCCCGTCGAGACGTGAGGGCGATAGTCCACGCACATCCCATCTCCGGCAGCGCCCTTTCCGCCTCGTCGGTGCCCATACGCGACGATCTGATCGCCGAATCGAGGGCGGTGCTGGGCGAGATAGCCTATGCGGGCTACGGTCTGATGGGAAGCGAGGACTTGGCAGGCATAGTCGCCCGTGCGGCCCTGGATTCCGACTGCATAGTCATGCGGAACCACGGAGTCATAGCGCTTGGCAAAAGCCTCCTGCAGGCCTTCGACAGGATAGAGGTCCTCGAGGCGGCGGCGAAGATGACCATCCTCCATGAGGGGGCCTTGAAGGGCTCCACTGTCCCGCTTTCGGAAAAGAGGCTGCGCGAACTCGACAGGATGATGGGGAGAAAATAAGTAAGCCAGGATAGTGCCGATGGAATTCAGCATCGCGATTCCGACGTTCAACGAGGCCGGGAACATAGTCCCGCTGCTGGCCAGGCTTTCGACTCTGTTCGAGGGCCGGGACTTCGAGATCATAGTTGCCGACGACGATTCGCCCGACCTCACCTGGCGGGCCGCCGCGGATTTCGCAAAGGATCATCCCCGCGTGAAGGTCATCAGGAGGACTGGCCGCGAAAAGGGGCTCAGCATGAGCGTGCTTGACGCCTTCAGGGCCGCCGATGGCGACATCCTTCTGGTGATGGATGGAGACGGCCAGCACGACGAGAGCTGCATTCCCGGAATGCTGCGTCTGGCGGAGACGAACGACATGGTCGTGGGCAGCCGCTTCGCGCCGGGCGCCTCGATAGAGGAGGATTGGCCTCTCCACCGGCTCCTTGCAAGCCGGATTGCGATTTTCGCGGCGAAGCTTCTGCTGGGGCTTGGCGTGAGCGATCCCAAGTCGGGCTTCTTCGCGGTGAGAAGGGAGAAGTTCCTCCTGATATCGGCGCGCATGGGGGCGGAGGGTTTCAAGATAATGCTTGAGACGCTTTATCTTTTGAAAAAGGCCGACCCCGGCTGCCATGTCGCCGAGATGCCGATAAGGTTCAGGAGAAGGGAGAAGGGAGAGAGCAAGCTGGGTTTCGGCGTGGCGCTGGATCTGTTGATGATGGTCCTGCGCCTTAAATTCGGCAGGTGTTGAGAATGGCCAAGCTAATACAGATCGCCCGAGGGAGGATTGACTTCCTGGCGGCCATCGCCGTCTTCCTCTCCGCGTCGGCCTTCTACATCGCCGCTCTGGAGGGGGAATTCGTTTTCGACGACCTGCCCCTGCTCAGCTCGGATCCGTTCTACCACGAGGGGGCCGGCAGCTCCCTTTCCGACTGTTTCACGCGGACATACTGGAGGAAGGAGCTTTCCCAGGGCCTTTACCGCCCCGTCACGCTTGCAAGCTATCTGCTCAACGCGAAATTCGCGGGGCTCCACTCGCCATCCTTCAGGGCCGTCAACATCGTATGCCACGCCCTGGTCTCCACGCTGCTCTACCTGCTTTTCCTATCGGTCTCGAAGGGAAGGATGCCCGCGTTCGCAGCGGCCATGATCTTCGCGGTCCATCCTCTCCATTCGGAAGCCGTGATTCCGGCATCCGGCCGTGCGGAGCTTCTCTGCGCGCTCTTCCTCGTCCTTGGAATGCTCTTCCACACCGGGAACTGGCGCCTCAGGCCCCTTCTGCTTTTCGTCTGCGGACTCTGCGCGATGCTGTGCAAGGAGAACGGGATAGTCCTCCTGCCGGTCTGCCTGGCGTTCGACCTGGTCCTCAGGAACCGCGAATTTCGCAAAGCCTCCGCCCTGAAGGATGCCCGGCTCCGGGCGGCCTATGCGGCGTCGGCGCTGGCCGTGATCGTCTATTTCGCGATGAGGACCGCTCTCGTCTCGTCTCCTTTTCCGCGTTTTTCCGATGCGATGTTCTTCTCCGACAACCATCTTGGGCTTCTTGGCTTCTGGGAAAGGCTTCCGAGCGTCCTCTGGCTGCAGGGCTTGGCCCTGTGGAAGTTCATCTGTCCTGCCCATCTCGCGCATGACTACTCGTTCGCGCAGATATTGCCGATAATGAAAGTTTCCGACATCCGGATTCTTCAGTTGCCGGCCTTCATCGCCGCCCTCTGCCTTCTAGTTTCTCTCCTTCTCCGCGAAAATCGCAGGTTCGCGCTGTTCTGCATCATCGCATATTCCATATCGGTTCTTCCAGTCGCGAACCTGATAACGCCGACGGGGACGATTTTCGGTGAGAGGCTATACTACTTCCCCAGCGTTTTCCTCTGCATGGCCGTGGCGTCCGAGGCCGGATTCATCTCGCAGAAGCTAGGTGTTTCAAGGAAATCTCTCGGAGTTTTCGCCCTGCTTGCATTCGCCGCCCTATTCGTCCGCCTGTCGCTGAGGATCCCCGACTGGAAGGATTTCTTCTCCATAGCGGAAGCCGGAGTCAGGACATCCCCGCGCAGCTTCAAGATGTGGAACAACTACGCGCTGCAGCTTCTCGACAAGGGGCTGATAGAGGAGGCGGAGAAAGGCTTTTCGCGCTCGATAGAGATAAATCCGTCCAACATGCCGGCGCT
>CAZGJP010000107.1:7761-8297 GCA_964526605.1 uncultured Lentisphaera sp. | reverse complement strand
CTCGCGGAACACCTACAGGATAGCTGGCGCGCTCCTGGCCAAGGAGGCGTTCAAGGAGCTCAAGGAAATAGGCGACTACGAGGAATATGGCGGCGCACCGCTTCTCGGAGTGAACGGGGTCTGTATAATAGGCCACGGGAGCTCGTCGCCGAAGGCGTTCAAGAATGCGATAAGGGTGGCGGACGAATTCGTCAAGGTCAAGCTCAACAGCAGGATATGCGAGAAGCTCGTCGAGGGCGGAGCCTCGCTCGGAAGCTTCAAGCCCAACCAAGGGTGACAACCAATGGCGATAAAGATAGTTGGAACAGGCTCGTATGTGCCATCGAGGATACTCGGAAACCACGATCTGGAGAAGATAGTGGATACGACCGACGAATGGATACGGACGAGGACCGGCATTCTGGAGCGCAGGATAGCGGACGCGTCCGAGACACCGTCTGAGATGGCCCACAATGCGACCAGTAGGGCGCTGGATATGGCCGGAGTGCACCCAAAGTAAATGAAAATGTACAAATTCCCAACAAACCCGGTACACA
>CAZGJP010000107.1:0-7751 GCA_964526605.1 uncultured Lentisphaera sp. | reverse complement strand
GAAGGATCTGGACATGGTCATAGTCGCGACCATCACGGGTGACAGGATAATCCCCAGCACGGCGTGCATACTGCAGAAGAAGCTTGGTGCCCAGAAGGCGTTCTGCTTCGACATACAGGCCGCGTGCACTGGGCTTCTATACGCGATAGACATAGCGAACGCGATGATAGCGCAGGGAGCGAAATACAAGAAGGCACTGGTCGTTGGAGTGGAGAAGCTCTCGTCCATAACGGATTGGAAGGACCGCAACACCTGCGTTCTCTTCGGGGACGGGGCTGGAGCGGTGGTTCTGGAGAAGCGCAAGGGTTCCGGGGACATTGGCGGAATTCTCGCGAGCAAGCTGGCGTCGAACGGATGCCATGCGGACATTCTCCAAGTTCCCGCCGGAGGTTCGGAGATGCCAATGACGCACGAGGTGCTCGACCAGCGTCTGAACACGATAAGGATGGAGGGCCAGGAGGTCTTCAAGCTGGCGGTGAACGAGATGGTGAAGGCCTGCAACCACGTCATATCGGAGGTCGGCATATCCGTCGGCGAGATACGCTGGCTCATACCGCATCAGGCCAACATCCGGATAATAGAGGCTGTCGGGACCAGAGTGGGCATAGCCCGCGAAAGGGTCTACGTGAATCTGGACAAATATGGCAACACGTCGGCGGCATCGGTGGGGATAGCCCTTGACGAGATAGCGAGGAAGGGTCTGGTGCAGAGAGGCGACTACGTTCTGGCCACCGCCTTCGGCTCCGGACTCACATGGGGAGCCACGCTTCTGAAATGGTGATCCGCACCCTCCTGCCAGGTAGATATTCACTGTAAGGGCTCGGTGAAGACGTGAACCCGCCGTATGGGCGGGCAAGCCCGCCATAAGGGCTGACAAGGCGGACAAGCTTCGCAACGTCTCCAGAATGACGGGGTTCACTGAATTCCTGCAAGCGGAGTACATCATGATCAAATTTCTTCCGAGCCGATTGAGAAGCTCGCCGTTTCCTCGCGGAGCTCTGCGGTTGGCTGTTCTGCCGACCGTGCTTCTCGCATGCTTCTCCTCCATCTCCGCGGAGATGGATTGGAGGGCGGAGGGTGGGCTTGTGCACCGTCCGATGCGGGACGCTCTCGAATCGCTGCAGCGCTGCGTCGAAAAGTATTTCCAGCATGTGAATTCGACTCCGATGCCAATCCGCGTCGAGCTCAGTTCCCACCTTCTTCCTGGAGAGACATCGGTTCTCGCTGATTCAAAGGTCCTGAGGATACTCATGTCGAACTCGCCCGGACCTCTTTCTCCGGAGGCGATGATGGGGATATCCTCCGCTCTCGTGGCGAACAAGGTCGCCCCGGACCTGCCCGGTCGCCACGGGAGGATTCCGGAATGGGTCGCCTGCGGCTTCGTATTCCGTTCCGGGGAGGACATGAAGAGGCCCTTCCTGAGGCTTCCCCGCCATCCTGTCGGCAACGCGATGTGGATTTCTGGCTTCGGTGTCGACTGGAAGCGTTTCCTTGCGGATGGCTCTCCCCATGCCGGGAACTCCTCGTTCAGGCTCATGGGCGAGCTTGGCTGGGCGCTTCTGTCGAATTTTTCAAGAAGCAAAGTTCAGACGGAACTGGCGACGGATCTGAGGACGTGGATGCTTGATGAGACGGATGGGGCCGATTCTCCCGCGACGCGCCTTCCCGCCGACGCGGAACGCATCGTCCTCAAGGCTCTTGTCAACAACTACTTCCCCTCGCCTCCCGGCGCCTGTTCCAGGGATTTCAAGCTTGCCATGTCGAGACTGAGGGCCGCTCTTGCCGACGCCGACAAGGACCCGGGAGGCTCCCTGGCCGCAAAGAACAAGGCTCTTGGGCTGGCCCTGGAGGAGTTGGAGCATCTCCGCAATAGGACACCCTACATGTCGCAGAAGGACTTGGCCGGCTTCGTCTCGAGGCTTTCCAAATTCCGCGGGAGAGCCGACAGCTACGGGCTCCTCGACCTTCTGGAAGAGACCGACGCCGACATTATTTTCGGAGCCGACTCCGCGGCATACGAATTTCTATGCTCATCGGAGACGGCGCGCACGGCTCCCGGCAGAAGATATTCGGCGATTCTTGATCTGCTCGCCACCCACCACCACCCCCACATCGAGGAGCTTGGAATGAGATGAGACGACTTGCCAGGCTCATACTTCCCATCCTCGCACTGCTCTTGCTGGCGATTCTCGCCTTCGGCCCCGCAAGGCGTTTCACGAGGGATTTCCTCGCAGCCTTCTCCATCCCGTCCGGGAAATCGGCGACGCTTCCGCAAGATATGTCTGCGTCTTCGCTGCAGCCGGTTCCGATGCGCATGGCCAGACTCGAGAAGGAGAACTCCGACCTGAGGAGCATCTGCAAGATAGCGAGCCCGCGCGGATACAAGGTGGTCGCGGCGGAAGTCACATCTAGGGATCCGAGGAACTGGATGGAGCGCATGATAGTGGGAAAGGGCGAGGCCGACGGGGTCTCCGAGGGCATGGTGGTTCTCGCGTTCAACATGCCACGGCATTCGTTCAAGGCCGCGTATTCGATAGCAGGAAGGGTTCTGGAGACGTCCCGGCACACGGCGGAGATTGCGACTATATACGACAGGGATTTCACCCTGAGCGCCGCGATCGGGGAGGAGATGGCGCCAGCGGTGATAATGGGAGGTCCGGAGCCAAGGCTCGAATATTTCAATCCAAATCTCGTCGGCGACGGGGAGCAGGACGTCAGAAGTTCTGAATTCTCCACGGTCTGCCCTCCGCATGTGCCGGCTGGGTCGGTATCAACGGTAGCGGCTCCGGACGCGTTCACACAACCGACGGTTCTGCCCTTCATCCCGTGGGCGGACGTATCCGAGGCCCGCTTCGTGATAATCCTGGTTCCCGACAGATGAAGGCGATATTCATATACACCTGCATGCTCTGCGCAATGCTTATCCAGGAGAATCTGGGGGCCAGAGGAATATGCGCACCCATCTTCGTCGCCGTTGCTGCCTTTTCCATCACGATGACACCACTGCCCGCCTTCGCATCCACGTGCCTGCTCTCCGCGCTTGTCTCCGATCTGGCGACCTGTGGCGGAACTTTCTCCGCCACGATGGCGGCATTCCCGTTCATGGTCTCCATGGTCTTCTTCGACGCATGGAGGAGGAAGAGCAAGGTCGCCGGAGCGACATTGGCGCTCTTCGCCTCCGCGCCGATCTTCGTCTTCCACTTCTTCTACTTCGCGCTTGCGCTTCCGACACGGTTTTCAGACCTGTTCCGTCTATTGATCTCCCTGCCCCTGAGCATAGTCCTCTGCGTGATCCTCCACATGGCTATGGGGGTTCTCGCCAATGCGCTCGACATCAGGGAGCCGGAAAGGATGGTGTTCCAATGATCAGGATCGGAATGCTCTTCGCGATGATCTTCATGCTCTACTGCACTCTCGTGTTCAGGCTTTGGAACGAGCAGGTCAGATACGGGGAGGAGCACAGGAGAAGGATATCCAAGCAGTCCATAAGGTGCATAAGGGAGCCCGGCATACGCGGAAGGATACTCACGCGCGACATGAAGGTCGTGGCCGGGCTCAGGCAGGAGCGCGAAATTCTCTTCCACCTGTCCGAGATGAGAAAGCCGGGGAAGCTGTCCAAGACCATAGACCACATTATCGATGTCGCTGCGCGGATATCCACCGCAACCGGACGCCGGATAGAGGTGGACGAGGAGAAGATAAAGCAGCACATATACCACAAGCCGGCGCTCCCGATGAAGGTCGCTGGAAGCCTTAGCGACGAGGAATTGGGGCGATTCTGCGAGATATTCCCCCGCATCCCGGGAGTGGATCTGGGGGTGTCCTACGTGAGGGACTATCCCATGGGTGATTTCGCGGCGCAGGTCGTGGGCTATCTCGGCAAGGAGGATCCGGCGGATGCCGAGGACAGGGAGCGCTTCTTCTACTACCAGCCGGACTTCGCCGGACGGACCGGGATAGAGAGGCTCTGCGACAAGAGCATAGGACAGTTCGGGGTGAACATCGGGGGGCTGCGTGGAGCCGAGGGCTATTCGCTCGTCAGGGTTGACACCCAGGGCTTCGTTGACGAGACGGTCGAGACGCTGGTTCCGCCATCGCATGGCAAGAGCGTGATGCTGACCCTCGACTCGAAAGCCCAGGAGACGGCCGAGTTCATCCTGCTCGGACAGGCCGGCGCCTTCGTGCTCCTTGACTGCGCCAACGGCGACGTGCTCGCGATGGCCTCTTCCCCGGCGTTCAATCCCGGAGTCTTCGTCCCCGCCGCAAGCCGCTCCGACTACTCGAGACTTTCGAGGGATCCGCTCAAGCCCTTTCTGAACAGGGCGACAAGCGCGGCCTACACTCCGGGTTCCATTCTCAAGCCGCTGATAGCGCTGGCAATTCTGGATTCGGGCGGCTCTCCGTTGGAGCAGGTCAACTGCCCGGGTTACGCCACAATCGGGAACCAAAGGATAAGATGCTGGAGGACGGACGGACACGGCGAGCTCGCCATGGTCAAGGCGATAGAGCAGTCCTGCAACGTGTATTTCATAGAGGAAGGGGTTAAGACCGGATTCGACAGGATAAAGTCGAAGCTCGAGCAGGCCGGACTGGGGAGGAAGACCGGATTCGATCTTTCGGAGAGCGCCGGCCTGGCACCATCGCGCGAATACAAGAAGAGGGCCACGGGGGAGAAATGGACAGTCTTCGACACGGCCATACTTTCCATCGGTCAGGGGACCGTGCTGCTGACTCCCCTCCAGGTCGCCACATACATGTCTGCCATAGCCAACAGGGGAAGCGCCTTCCGACCGAGAATCGTGAAGGCCGCCTTCGACCACCAGGGGAACCTGATAAGCGGGAGCCGCCCGGCGGAAACGCATCTCGACATGGGACAGCCGGAAGGCCATTTCGACACGATCAGGCAGGGGATGCACGACGTGGTCAACACCGACACCGGCACCGGGAGGAAGGCCCGCTCCGAGAAGATCACCGTCTTCGGCAAGACCGGCACGGCCGAGATCGTATCGGCCGGCATGAAGGGCAAGAACACCTGGTTCGCGGGCTTCGCCGAGAACGAAGGAGGAAAATACGCATTCGCGCTGGTCGTGGAGAACGGGATCAGCGGCGGAACAACATGCGCCCCCAAGATTAAACAATTTTTTAATGATTGGCTCGATTGAATTTTCGAAAAGGACGGCTAGATATATTGATTCTTTGTCGCCCGGCTCCCTCCCAAGGAGGGCCGGGCCAAAACGGAAAACGATGAGGAAAAAATGAGAGTTCTCGTCACAGGAATAATCGCCGGCCTCGACGACAGGAAGTACATCGAGGAGGCCATCGCCTGCGCCAGGAAGGACAACCTCGATGTCAAATACTTCAACCTCGTCGACGAGATCGAGCGCACCGGCAACAAGAAACTGGACATGCTCCTCGGCACCACGAACTATCTCTTCGAGGTCATAAGGGAGAGGGAATACAGGAAGATAGGATACGAACTCGAGAAGGGCAAGGTGGAGAACGCCATAATCAGAGTCCCGGCCACGATACAGTGGAACAGGATAAACTTCAAACTCAAGGACCACGAGGAGATAAGGAACTACATCAAGCCGGATGTCATCATAACCCTCATAGACGCCGAATGGCTCATCAGGGAGCGTTTCGAGAAGGATCCCGGCAAGAACGTCTTCCTCGGGCGAATAAAGGAGCAGAAGCACACCATAAGGGATGTCCTTAGCTGGATGAACGAGGAGGTCAGTCTGGCCGAGGACTGGGCCGCCTACATGGGAGTCAGGCACTACATAATACCCACGGGGCAGGATCCGCGCAGCGTCTCCAAGCTCATCAAGTTCAAAGACGTGCCGTCCTTCTACGCATCGTATTCGATGACGCACTGCGACAAGGAAGCCAGAGACGAGATAAACCGGGCGGTGAAGAGACTGTCCAAATACGGCCTCGTGCTGGACCCGCAGGCGATCGAGATCGGCTTCAACTACGACTCCGTCGAGGACAAGGAGGCCACCTACGCCTACACGGTCCACCGCGACCTGCACTGGTTCGTCGGAAAAGTCGACGCGGTCGTGGCAATACACCCCTATTCCGAACGCCCTCCCCTATCCACCGGCATGATGGACGAGCTGGGACACGCCAGAGACTACCTCAAGAAGAGATACATGATATTCCCTCCTAGGAATCTCAGTCCGTTCACTACGGACAGCTACATAGAGAAAGGGCACATATTCTCAAATCCGGATGAGTTCTTCATCTGCCTCGAGGCGGAGGGGTTCAAGCCGCTAGACTAAAAACAGGGAGTCCATGATGCCAGATAACGAACTTGAAGTTTCATGCCCAGGCTGCAACGCAGTCTTCAATGTCCCGGCCGAGCTCGCCGGGGAGGTCGCCGAATGCTCGGAATGCGGAGCAGTCTTCGAGATCCCGAAGCAGGAGGAGGTCGAGCAGGAAATCGGAACCGAGACAGGCGCCATAAAAGGCAAGGTCACGGAGGAGAGCGAGACCGCCACCAACACGGTCAAGCTGTCGCGCACAAGCATAGGGATGATCCCGAACCTGAAGGACTCTTTCACCTTCGGCGGGGAACCAGCCAAACCGGCGGCACCGGCCGCACCTTCGCTCCCACGCCCCGGTTCGGGTCCGACATTCGCCCCGCCGCCCCAGCCCGCCCCTCAGCAGCCACAGCGCCCGGCATTCACCGCGCCGACACCTCCTCCGCAACAGCAGCAGGCCCCGAAAACGGCGGCTCCAGCCTCCTTCCCAATCCCTCCGGCCCAGCCTTCCGCCGCCCCTCAACAGGGACCTCCGGTCGAATCCCCCCAGTTCAAGACGCAGATGACTGGCCATGCGGCTCCGCCTCCAGCCCCCGTTCCGGCCGCACCACCACCACCGGTCTCGACGCCTCCGCCCAGACCTCCATCCTCCTCGGCGGCGGGAGGGCAGAAGATGAGCTTCAAGAAGCCGGGACCTCCCACGGCGCCAAGCGCCGCCCCGCAGGCGCAGAGCTCTGCGCCATCCGCGGCGGCTCCCTCGCAATCGGTGCAACTACCCCCTTGGACCAAGATACAGCTGCGCCCCGACGAACAGGTCTATGGATTCAGGGAGATAGCGACGAACCCGGTCGGGGTCGCAATCGGCGCAAGCTGCCCAGTCCTAATCTGCCTGGCGGCCGTCTTCCTCGCCAAACAGGACGCAATCATTTCCTATGCAATAGTCGGAGGAGTCTGGCTCGCCTCTTTCGTCACGATAGCCGCGATAGCCGCGAAGTCCAAGACCTTCATCGCCTTCACATCGGCGAGAGTGATCTTCATCTCCGGCTCCAAGCGCATCGAACTGAACAAGTAGACGCCTTCCCTCGAGGCGGCACTCGGGACCGGCTGGAAAAATCCTGATGGACAAGAACCTAAGTTCATTCGCCGCTTACCTCAGAGGGGAGAGGAACGCCTCCGAGCACACGGTCTCGAACTACTGCTCCGACATCGCGCAATTCGCGAATTTCGCATTCCCCGCGCAGCCCGATTCGGGTGAGCAAGCCTGCATCAACTGGAACTCGGCGGAACTTGTCAGCGCGAGGCTCTTCCTAGGCGAGCTCCAGAAGAGGAAGATATCCAGAAGCTCGGTCCTGAGGAAGATATCGTCCTTGAGAACCTTCTACAGGTTCCTGATGAGGGAGAAGGCGGCGGACTCGAATCCTTTCGCAGCGCTCTCGATGCCGAAGAAGGAGAGGATGGTCCCGATGCCGAAGCCGCGGCTGGCCTTCT
>CAZGJP010000106.1:0-8318 GCA_964526605.1 uncultured Lentisphaera sp. | reverse complement strand
GTCCGTATGCCGCCACGTTCTGTCCGAGAAGGAAGATTTCAACAACACCCCTGTCAACCAGCGACTTGGCCTCCTCTACGATCTCGTCGGCGGGTCTGCTTTTCTCCCCTCCCCTGACCTGAGGGACTATGCAGTAGCTGCAGTTCATGGAGCATCCGCGCGTGACCGGGATGAAGGCGGAGATTCTGTTCGACGAGATGTGCGTGCTGATGTCGTCGTATGGGAGCGGGCTTTCGTCCGTGTCGGATAATCTGCCGGATCCGAGGCTGACGTTGGAAATGAGTTCCGGCAACCTTGATATCGCGGAGGTGCCTGCTACGATGTCCAGATGTGGGAATTTTTCGAGAAGGCTCCCGCCTGCGGACTGGGCCATGCAGCCGACAATGCAGAGAATCCTGCCTTCCCTCTCCTCCTTCCATGAGCGCAGCTTCCAGAGATAGCCCTCGACCTTGCGCTCGGCGGAGTCCCTCACGCTGCATGTGTTGAGCAGGACGATGTCAGCGTCGTCGAGGCTGTCGGACTCGGAGTGTCCGGCGGCCGTAAGAAGGGCCGACAGGGCTTCGGAGTCCCTGATGTTCATCTGGCATCCGTATGTTCGTAGGAGATATTTCATTGTAAAAAAAAGGCGCCGTCATGCGACGGCGCCCATATATTATATTTCCTGCGGGATTATCTCACGACCAGGCTCACGATGGCGCCTTTTACTATCGGAGACAACTTGATTATCACCGGGGTGAAGACAATCGCGACCATGCTCATGAGCTTGATGAGGATGTTCAGGGAGGGGCCTGAAGTGTCCTTGCAGGGGTCGCCGACGGTGTCGCCGATGACTGCCGCCGCATGGACAGGGTTCTTGCTGCCATCAGGAAGCTTCTTGCCTCCGAGGTTTCCCTTTTCGATGTACTTCTTGGCGTTGTCCCAGGCGCCGCCCGCGTTGTTGAGCATGGTTGCCAGGACGAATCCTGTGGCGAGACCGCCGGCGAGAAGTCCCATGACTCCTGCGACGCCGAGCACGAGGCCTGTCGCCACTGGGACGATGATTGCAAGGAGGGAAGGAATTAGCATTTCCCTCTGTGCGCCGGCCGTTGAGATTTCGACGCACTGTGCGTAGTCCGGCTTGTCAGTTCCATCCATGATTCCGGGCTTGTCCTTGAACTGTCTGCGGACTTCGTTGACCATGGCGCCTGCCGCCCTGCCGACTGCCTTCATTGTCATCGCGCAGAACACGAAAGCCATCATGCCGCCTATGAATAGGCCGGAAATTAGCAGAGGGTTCATTATGTGGAGCTTGAACGGCTCGATGAAGTCGAGTATCGAAGCCCTTGACGCGGTTTCGCGTGTGAACGACATGAAAGTGCCATCCGCAGAATAGTGGGCGAATTTCGACACCCATATTTTGACTTCCTCGATGAAGGCGGCGAGGAGGGCCAAGGCGGTGAGTGCGGCGGAGCCTATTGCGAAGCCCTTGCCAGTTGCGGCCGTAGTATTGCCAAGGGAGTCCAGCGCATCCGTCCTCTGCCTGACCTCCTTTGGGAGTCCCGACATTTCGGCGTTTCCGCCGGCGTTGTCCGCGATCGGTCCGTATGCATCGGTTGCGAGCGTGATTCCGAGGGTCGCGAGCATTCCTACGGCGGCGAATCCGACGCCATATAGCCCCATGGTGAAGTCCTTCGTCCCGCCCGAGAGCGTAAATGCCGCCAGGATTCCGACAACGATCGTTATGACCGGAATGCCCGAGGAGAACATGCCAACCGCCAAGCCATCGATGATGGTTGTAGCCGGTCCCATTTTCGCCTGCCCCGCGATACCTTTCGTAGGTTCGTATTCATCGGATGTGTAGTATTCGGTGGATTGTCCGATGATGACGCCTGCGGCGAGTCCGGCGACTACGGCGCCGAAAATTCCCATCGTGATCATTCCCATTTGCGCCAGGATGAATGTCGCTATGAGGATGAGGACGGAGCTTCCGAGGGTTCCGGTGAGAAGCGCCCTGAGGAGATTTTTCTGTGATGCGCCCTCCTTGCATCGGACCATGAACATTCCGATGATTGAAAGGACTGTGCCTATTCCGGCCACGACCATCGGGGATATCACCAGGCCGACGGCCTCCTTGAGAGCCGCGCCCCTGGATGCGAGGTCTATGGCGGCGGCGTATTTCTGGGCGCCGACGGACGCGCCGAGCGCCGCTGTCGCCAGTATCGATCCGCAGTAGGATTCGTAGAGGTCCGCGCCCATTCCGGCCACATCGCCGACGTTGTCGCCGACATTGTCCGCGATTGTCGCAGGGTTTCTGGGGTCGTCTTCGGGGATTCCGGCCTCGACTTTTCCGACGAGGTCGGCTCCGACATCGGCGGCCTTCGTGTAGATTCCGCCTCCGACACGGGCGAAGAGAGCCTGTGTTGACGCGCCCATCCCGAAGGTTATCATTGTCGTGGTGATGTGGACGAGTTTTTCGATCTGGGTCGTTCCTGGATAGACTAGATTCATTCCGAGGAACTTGAGTCCGTTCGCCATGTGTTCAGGTGTGTAGACGAGCTTGTCGAGGACAAGATACCAGAGACAGATGTCGAGGAGGCCCAGGCCGACCACGACCAGGCCCATGACTGCGCCTGACCTGAACGCGACTTGGAGGCCCTTGTTGAGGCTTTCGCTTGCGCCCTGCGCGGTTCTGTTGGAGGCTCTCGTTGCGGTGTTCATGCCGATGAAGCCGCAAAGTCCGGAGAAGAATCCGCCGGTGAGGAATGCGACTGGCACGAATGGATTCTGAACCTTGAATATCGCGAGGACGAGGAATATGATGAACAGGACGATGAAGACGACGGACACGACCTTATACTGCCTGAAGAGATATGCCATTGCGCCTTCGCGGACGTAGCCTGCGATCTCCTTCATCCTGTCAGTGCCCTGAGGGGCTGCTATCATCTTCTGGTAGAAAATCCATGCGAAGACAAGTGCGAGCACCGAGCTGATCGGGGCTATCCACCAGTGGCTCGGGAGCGTGTCGGCCTGGGGGACGAGAGAATCCGCGGCGACCTGCGCCTCTGCAACCGTTGTTTGAACGGCCGCTGCAGTTTGATTTGCAGCTCCTTGGATTTTGACAGCAGCTGCCTCGACAGCCTCCTGCGCCCTCAAGGTGGCTCCTGCGAAGAGAGCTCCCAGGGCGGCTGGCATCGCCATTCCGATCTTCATGTTTTCTCCTTTAATTGATTGATTGAAAGATAAAAAAAGTCCATGTAAGTTAATCAAGCATCCCGATTATTCAAGGCATCTCCGATTAAATCATCATAAAAAAGCGTATTCCCTCTTGTCATGCAGGTAGAATGAAACTATTATATGGGTTTTGCGGTCGGGCCGCGGTGCGGAACAGCGACGGAACAGCGTTTAACCATATATTTTCATGATACAGAGACCATACCCCGGAGAGCATGTCCTGCTTTTCAGGGGCGACACGATACAATTCGAGCTCTCCTTCGACGGAGCGGTGGGCGGCAGGGCGTTCGTTAGAACGAACATCGGCAACGCGGCCATACAGAGGGAGGAGACTATATCGTCGGCCAAGACTGGGCGGCCGAGGAGCGGACAGGACTGGCATGACATACCATTGGCCAGGAGCGGGGCTTCGAGCTTCAGCATATCCCTGGCCCTGCTTGACGAAGGGCATTTCGAGGCCAAGTGCTTCCACGTGGAGGACGAGGAGAAGGATCCCCGCTGGGTTGAGGGTCCGAACGTCCACGTCAACGTCGAGCCTTCGAGCCATTGCTGTGCGAACAGCATCTACTGCGCGTTCGTGCGGCAGTTCGGGGTGAACAAGGACTACAAGGTTTCGAAGCCCATCCCGAAGCTGGAACGCGAGGAGATAGCGGAGCTTGACAAGGACGGCTACACGGTGATACCTCCTTCCGGGACGTTCCGTGCGCTGAGGAAATGCCTCGACCACATCATAGACAGGCTGAACTGCAGGATAATCCATCTGCTTCCGATCAACCCCACTCCGACCACATACGCGCGCATGGGCCGCTACGGGAGTCCTTATGCGTCGCTAGACTTCACCGGGGTGGATCCGTCGCTGGCTGAATTCGACAGGAAGGCGACGCCGCTGGACCAGTTTCTGGAGCTGGTTGACGCCGTTCACAGGAGGAATGCGAAGCTGTTCATAGATCTTGCGATCAACCACACTGGCTGGGCGGCGAAGATCCACGAGACACATCCGGAATGGCTGATAAGGGAGGGGGACGGGGACATCCATTCGCCTGGGGCGTGGGGAGTGGTCTGGGGCGATCTGACCGAGCTGGACCACAACCGCACGGAGTTGTGGGACTATCTGTCCGAGGTTTTTCTGGTCTGGTGCGCCAGGGGAGTGGATGGATTCCGTTGTGACGCCGGCTACATGATTCCGGAAAGGGCCTGGGAGTTCATAATATCGAAGGTGCGCCAGCAGTATCCCGGCACGATATTCCTCCTCGAGGGGCTGGGTGGCGATCCCGCGGTGACCAGGCGGCTGCTGGACAATGCGAACATGAACTGGGCATATTCGGAGCTCTTCCAGAACTATTCGCGGGAGCAGATCGAGGGCTACCTGCCGTTCGCCCACAAGACGAGCCTGGCCGAGGGCATAATGGTCCACTACGCCGAGACGCACGACAACAAAAGGCTCGCCGCGGTCTCGGAGACCTACGCCAGGATGAGAACGGCGCTATGCGCCCTTGCGTCGAACAATGGCGCCTTCGGCTTCACGAACGGCGTGGAGTGGTTCGCGAAGGAGAAGATAGACGTCCACGAGTCCAACGCCCTCGCGTGGGGGAGCGAATCGAACCAGGTCGAGCACATATCGCGCCTGAACACCATACTCATTGCCCACCCTGCCTTTCACAACGGCTCCCGGACGAGGACGCTCGACACGGGCAGTCCCGACGTGGTGGCCATCGAACGAAAAGACTCGACTGGCTCCAGCCCGCTCCTCGTGCTCGTGAATCTGAATTGCGAGAAGCATTCGGAGGCATCTTGGCCGAGAGGCGAGTTCGCTTCCGACTCCGACGGCTTTGTGGACCTGGTCTCGGAGGAGAACTTCACGCCCGATTCGGGAAAGTTCACGAAGTCCCTGAAGCTGGCCCCCGGCCAGGCTCTTTGCCTCTCCGCCCGGACCGAGGACATGAAGCTGATTCTGGACGCGGAGGAGAAGGAGCTGATCAAGACCGACAGGATCGCGGAGCAGAACGCCACGGCGATGGCTCTCGACCTGCTCTGCTGGAAGAAGAAGTCCTGCGTGATAGTCGAGGAGGATCCCCTGAAGATGGCTGCCAGACTTCTCGACGATCCCTTCGGATTCTGCCAGAGCCTCTTCGTGGACCGGCCATACTGCCCGGTCGTCGAATGGAAATGGCCCCAGGACATCCGCAGGACTGTCCTTGTGCCACCAGGGCATGCCATCCTGATCCGGGCCCCGCACAATTTCAGGGCGAGGATATCGGAGAACGGGCGCATATTGGTGCAGCGCGACAGCCTGAAGTCGAGACGCGGATTCAACTTCGCCCTGCTGCCTCCGCTCAAGGACGTGGACAGGACCACAAGAAGGGAGATTAAAATCACTGTCTATGCCGACGACAGATCGCACCGCGAGACGTCCAACCTGGTCTTCCTCCCGGAACCGTCGGCGGAAGTCCGTGTCAGGAGCGAATTCGACTACGCCAGGATTGTCCCGTCGGACATGGTCATGCTTTCGGTCAACGGCCGCGGCGGCATGTGCCGGCAGCCCGTGAAGTGGGGCGAGCTCGGCAGCAGATACGACTGTCTTCTGGCTGGGAATCTGAGCACGAGATATCCCGAGGACAGACATGTGATGTGGACCAGATGCAGGATATGCACCGACCACCACGGGCGCAAGGAATGGTTCACATTCCACAAGCTCGACAGTTTCAGCATCGGATGCGACGGCAACAGCGGGATATGGCGTTTCGGCATACCTCTCGGGAACGGGATATTCGCGCGGTTCGAAGTCGGTCTCAGGATGGTGGATGCCAGGAACCAGACAGTCCTTTCGATAAGACGGCTCCCGGCGAAACTGTCCGGGAGGGATTCGGACAGGAAGATGCTCGACGACAAGATTCCGCTCAAGCTAATCATAAGGCCTGACCTTGAGGACCGCAACTTCCACCAGGAGACGAAGGCCTACATGGGACTGGAGAGCGTCTGGCCCAACCAGACATCAATATCGGTCAAGTCGTTCGTATTCGAGCCTTCCGCCGACAGGAAGATATGCGTGTCCACGAACAAGGGTGCATTCAGGAAGGCCAACGAATGGTCCTACGCCATATACCGCGCCAAGGAGGCCGAGAGGGGTCTTGACCCCTACGGAGATCTCTTCTCTCCCGGATATTTCGAGGTCTTCCTGGCCGGAGACGAGGAGGAGATCGTCACTGGCAGCATACTCACCGGCGAGGAACCGAACAAGGAGAAGCTGCCGCCCGGCTTCGCATCCATCCCGCGGGCATGCGGAGAGCTGGCCCTTGACTACGCCCTTGAAAGAGCCGCGGAGAAATTCATCGTCAAGAGAGAGGACTGGAAGACGGTCATCGCAGGATACCCATGGTTCCTGGACTGGGGCCGCGACACCCTCATCGCTGCGCGAGGACTGATCACGGCGGGGAGGCTCGACGAGGTCCGCAAGACGCTCCTCCTCTTCGCGAAATTCGCGGAAGACGGGACCATTCCGAACATGATACACGGAGGCAATGCATCCAACCGCGACACAAGCGACGCACCTCTCTGGCTCTTCATCGCCGCGAGGGACTTCTGCCGGGCATCCCGCAGCGACGACATCCTTTCGGAGAAGCTCGATTCCAGGAGAAATCTTCTGGACGCGCTGGTCGGAATCGCCCACAGTTTCGTCTCTGGCACTCCGAACGGAATCAAGATGGATCCCGAGAGCGGTCTGGTCTTCAGCCCCTCGCATTTCACATGGATGGACACGAACTTCCCGGCGGCCACGCCGCGCCAAGGCTATCCCGTGGAGATACAGGCGCTCTGGATCGCCGCATTGTCCTTCCTCCACCAGAAGACAGGGTCTGCCACGTGGAAGGAGATATCCGCACGGGCGTCGGACTCCCTGGCCACGCTCTACCGGACGAGAGATCCGCTCACTGGCGAATTCGAGTGGCTCTCCGACTGCCTCCACTGCGAAGGGGGAGTCCCGGCCGGGAAGGCGGTTCCCGACGACCACCTGCGTCCAAACCAGCTCCTTGCTGTCACGCTGGGGGCCCTGACGGACAAGGGACTGCAGAAAGGAATTGTGAGAGCCTGCTCGGAGCTGCTGATCCCTGGAGGCATCCGCTCCCTCGCCGACAGGGAGGTCAAATACGAGCTGCCTGTCAGGGATCCATCGGGCAAGGCGCTGAACAATCCGAGGAATCCCTATTTCGGGGCATACGCCGGAGCCGAGGATATATCGCGCAAACCTGCCTACCACAACGGGACGGCCTGGACATGGCTTTTCCCGTCCTACGCGGAGGCTTTGCTGAAGGTACATGGGGAGACGGCCCGGGGGACCGCCGGATCCATCCTCCTCTCCTCCCTTTCGCTTCTTGAGGACGGCTGCATATGCAACATTCCGGAGATCCTCGATGGAGACAAGCCCCACCGCCAGCGCGGATGCGATGCGCAGGCCTGGGGCGTGACCGAACTGATCCGAGTATGGAGGATGATCTCGGGAGAATAGACGCTTCCCGTCGGCATCCGTCCGTCAACGAACAAACAAAATCCGAAGGAATGCAATGAACAGAATTCTGATCACAGGCAAGATCAAGGAATCGGGACTGGACAAGCTTAGGCAGAACAAGGATCTGGCGCTGGACTTCAAGCCCGACATCCCCTACGACGAGCTCAAGAAGATCATATCGTCCTACGACTGCCTCGTGACCAGGTCGGAGACCAAGGTTTCCAAGGAGCTCCTGGACCTGGCGGAGAAACTGAAGGTCATCGCCGTGGCCGCGGTTGGATACGCCCACGTCGACGTCGAATACGCGACCCGGAAGGGGATACTGGTCTTCAACTCGCCCGGGCTGAACACAAACTCGGCCGCGGAGCTGACACTCGGGCTTCTTCTCTCGGCGATGCGCAAGATAGTCCCGGCCCACAAGAACATGGAGAATCTGCGCTGGGACAGGCACAAGTTCAGCGGCGAGGAGCTTCTCGGAAAGACGATCGGGATAATCGGCCTCGGAAACGTCGGGCACAGGGTGGCGCAGTTCTGCAACGGCCTCGAGATGAAGGTCCTCGCATACGATCCCTACATTCCGGACGAGAGGTTCAACCGCTTCAGAACG
>CAZGJP010000105.1:0-8362 GCA_964526605.1 uncultured Lentisphaera sp. | reverse complement strand
TACGGCGACCACCGAGATATACACTCTTTCCCTACACGACGCTCTTCCGATCTCGTGGGCCTTTTTGGGTGTCAGCCTCACGAATATCTGGTCGTTCACCATCATGGCCGGGCCTTGGTCGCACATCCCAAGGCAGTTGGTCCATTCCAGGCTGAACTTCCCATCTTCGGTGCTCTGGCCAAACTTTATGCCCAGCTCGTTCTCGAGCTGGCGCGCTATCGCGTCCTTGCCGGCGAAATCGCATGAGAGCGACCTGCAGAGGCGGACCATGAACCTGCCCTTGGGCTTGTCGTCGAGAAAGCTGTAGAACGAGACGACTCCATAGACCTCGACCGGGTGTATCCCGAGGAGGTCGGCAATCACCTGCATGGCATACTCGGATATGAAGGAGTAGTTCTTCTGGACCTCCTGGAGAACGGGAATAAGAGAACTCCTGCTCTTCCCATATTTCTCGACCAGCGCGACTATCTCGCCGCGCATCTTGTCCCTGTCGTTCTGCAACATTATTTCTTTCCTCCCTTCAGAAGCTGTTCAACTTTCTTCACGAGCGCATCGGGCTCGATCGGCTTTTCGACGAACTCATTCACAGGAACCATGTCCTTGTCCTTCGCAAACTCCATGCCAAGCACCTTCGATATGCTCGTAAGCATCAGTATCGGCATGTCCATCTTCATCCCGCGCAACTCCCTCGCCATGCGTATCCCGTCGTCGGGCTCCTCCATCATGACGTCGAGAATGAGAAGCTCAGGCCTGGCCGCCTTCACCTTCTCCATCCCTTCCTTCCTGTTCGAAGCCGATGAGACCTCATGCCCCGCCTTCTTCAGGATCAACGAGCACGCCTCGACGACATCCGGATCGTCGTCCACAACCATGATCTTCGCCATTTCCCGCTCCTTTTTGTGAATTATTTAACGTTTAAAATCCGCGACTCTGGTCTGATGGGTGAATTTTTTAACATGGGCGCTAATTATAGTCCCGCTTCGCATCTTGTCAAACCAAGGAACAAAAAAATATTTGGGAATATGCCGAACACGTTGAGCCTGGCGCCCTGCAGGGCAGCAGGATATTTTCGCGGCAAATTCGCCCAGATATATCTCATTGACACGAAGGATTTTGCAGACAAAATCCAAAGGAGGCCCTTGATTTTATGAACTACACATTATATAGTGAATCATATTCATAGCTCAGGAGAAGGCGCCATGGGAACCAGGGAAAGAAGGGAGAGGGAGAGGATTGCGCGGAGAAAGGAGATACTCGACGCAGCGCGGAAACTTTTCTGGAGCCGGGGCTACTCCGCGACGACGGTGAACCAAATAGCGGACGCGCTCGAGCTGGCCCCCGGAACCATATATCTCTATTTCGACAGCAAGGAGGCGGTATACCTGGACCTGCTTCTCGAGGGCTACGAGCTTTTGCTTTTCAGGCTTGAGAAGGCGGTCGGCCAGAAAAGGGAGCCTGCGGAGAAGGTCAGGGCGCTTGTCAGGGAGTTCTTCGGGTTCGCCGTGGCGAATCCGGAATATTTCGACATAATCTTCTTCACTCTCCAGAAGGAGTTCGGCGACACGAGAAAGTCGGGGCTTGCCGAAGCCCAGATAAAGCTGCTCGAATCGAAGGAGAGGGAATGCATGGCCGTCGCCGCGGACGCCATCGGAGGAAACCCGGAAAAGACTGCCGTATTCGTCGAGTCGGTATGGAGCATGCTCGCGGGCGTCGTCTTCTTCTGGCGCAGGGCCGGGGAAAAGGAGCGCGCTTCGGTCATGAGGGAGGCCGAGGACATCGTCATGAAGTCCCTCTGATTTTTTTTGGCCTGTTACTGAATGATATTCATATTATGCATTATAATCATATCCTTCGCGGTCCGCCGCGTGCGGGCCTGCAGGGGAAAAAACGGGGGAAGTCCATGAATATCAAGCTATGTGATCGGAAATCGCTGAGGCGCTGCGGGATGCTTTGCGGCGTGCTTGGGGTCTGCGCGTCGATTGGAGGCTGCATTTGCTTCAACATGCCGGGGAATTCCTATTCCGGTCCCCTGCCCCCGCCTGACGGGGGGCTATTGTCTCTTGCGGCCGAGTTGAGGAGCGATGTCGAGACGCTTTCGGTCGAGATAGGTAGGCGCAATTTCCAACATTACGACGGGATGGAGAGGAGCGTGGAGTTCATCTGCGGCGAGTTCCGGAAGGCAGGCTATGAGCCGCAGATACAGGAGTACATGGCGGAACGCGGGGTGTTGAGCGGATTCAGGGGAGCACCGTCCGAAGACAACAACATCTACAAGAACGTGGTCGCGGAGAAGAAAGGAGTGGAAAAGCCCGACGAGATAATAGTCGTAGGCGCCCACTACGACTCCGTGCCTTTCGTGGAGTGTCCGGCGGCAAACGACAACGCCAGCGGGGTCGCGGCGGTTCTCGCGCTTTCCCGTCGCTTCGCCGGCATGGAGCCGCGCAGGACGGTCCGCTTCGTCGCCTTCGCCAACGAGGAACCGCCCTACTTCTGGACAAAATCCATGGGGAGCTATGTGTATGCGAAATCGTGCAGGGAGAAGGGCGAGAACATAGTCGGCATGGTGACACCCGAGACGATAGGCTGCTATTCCGACGAGGAAGGGAGCCAGGAATACCCCCCTCCCCTGAGCTGGATATATCCATCAAAAGGAAATTTCATCGCTTTCGTCGGGAACACCGGATCGGCTTCCTTTGTGAAGGACTGCATCGGCGCCTTCCGCGAATCCGCGGAGTTTCCATCGGAAGGGGCCGCGCTGCCAGCCTTCCTGCCCGGAATCGGCTGGTCCGACCACTGGTCGTTCTGGAAGCACGGATATCCGGCTCTCATGATAACCGACACGGCACCTTTCAGATACACCCACTACCACACGCCGGAGGACACTGTTGACAAGATTTCGTTCGAGAAGATGGCGATGGTCGTTGACGGGATCGGCCTCATGCTCGCGAAAATCGCGGACGAATGAAGAGCTCCGTCATTAGCGACGGGTATTCGTGCAAAACAAAAAAAAAGGAGACGATCATGAAGATTCTACTGGTTCTGCCGGCATCCGAAAATCTTAGGGTGAGGCGCCCGGACGAGAAAGCCCCGAAAAGGGAGATGCTCAGATTCAGCGTCCTGCCACTGCTGACAGTGGCCTCGCTGACGCCCGGGGGGCACGAGGTGGAGATATGCGACGAGAACGTGTCATACCTGGATTTCGACCGCCCATGCGACCTGGTGGGGGTCGGATTCATGACGGCGCTCGCTCCAAGGGCCTACGAGATCGCCCGCGAATTTCGCAAAAGGGGCAGGAAGCTTGTCGCCGGAGGCTACCATCCGACGCTGATGCCGGAGGAGGCCCTCGAACATTTCGATGCGGTGCTCTCCGGCGATGCCGAGGGCGTCTGGCCAAGGCTGATCGAGGATTTCAGGATGGGGAGGCTCCAGCGCAGATACAGCCAGACGGGGTCCGAGGCGGCACGGATAGCCGGAGCTGAAGGCGCCCGCGCGCTTCTAGCCCCCACCTCGCGCTTCTACGCGACGCCCAACGCGGTGCAGGCGGGTCGCGGATGCGCCCACAACTGCAGATATTGCTCGGTGGCCGCCTTCCACAAGGGATGCTACCGTCATAGACCGCTGGAGGAAATCATCCGCGAGGTGGAGGCCTTGAAAGGGGATTTCATATTCGTTGATGACAACATAGTCTCGGACGAGGACTTCGCCGCCGAGCTTTTCAAGGCGCTGAAGCCCCTGGGCAGAAGCTGGGTTTCCCAGTGCTCGATAAAGATTGCAGACAATCCAGGACTTCTGAGGCTGGCGGCGCAATCGGGTTGCAGAGGGCTTTTCATCGGGATAGAATCCCTGAGCGCCCAGAACATGCTGTCAATGGACAAGGGATTCAACAACGAAGGCGCTTACGAGGAAAAAATCAAAAGGATCAGGAGCCGGGGCATAGGGGTGATAGCCGGAATCATTGTCGGCATGGACGACGATGGGAGGGATGTCTTCGCGAGGACGCTCGATTTCCTGCGGAGAGCCCATGTCGACGCGATACAGCTGAACATAATGACGCCACTGCCAGGAACCCCTCTTTTCGAGGAGTTCCAGCAAAAGGGAAGGATAAGGAGCCGGGACTGGAGCCTATACGACTTCAGGCACGTCGTCATGGAGCCGAGGAAAATGAGCCCGGGGGAACTGCAGGACGGAGCCGACTGGCTCTATGCCAGGTTCTACAGCCTGCCGGCCATAATATACCGCACACTGAATGCCCTTCTCGTCTGCGGCCTGCGAACCGCATTGCTTTCCTTGAAACTCGGCCTCACATACCGCTACGACATAGAGAGAGAGGGCATATGCGGGCGCAATCCGCAGGAGTATATCAAGGCCTCCGCTTGCAATGGAAGCATCCATGGCATACTTTATGCTCCAAAACAGCTTGGATTTCTTTTCTCGTCTTTTTTCCGTAAAGGGCGTATGGCGCAAAACAAGGTTTGAGATCGTGGATGTGCGTTTCAACAGGCAAAGCGGACAGGCCACTGCCGAGCTCGTGGCCAGCCTCATCGGAATCCTCGCGGTGTTCACCGGATTCCTGATGATAGTTGACATCGGAGTGGCCAAGGTCGAGAACGTGAGCTCCGCCAGAGGCGACTCCGACCAGTCCAGCTACGGTTCGACAAGCGGAGGATCAGGCTCCCCCATACGATACTGGAGCGCCGGCGACGACGGATTCTACTACACCGAAGACGATCAGCCAATGGTGGCGACAAGCGAGGATCCGGATACCTTCTCCGACGAGCTGTCCACAGGCGGATTCAGCCTCTTCGGCGACTTCTCCTGGCCCTACGTGGAAAACAATTTCGCCATCTCACTCGATCCGGACAGCGTCTTCCTCCCCGCCGCCAATCTGGTCTCCGCCACCGAGACAAGCTCCGTGGCGCTGGACGGAGCAACCAGGCTGCTCTACTTCGACACCCCTTCGCTCTCCCTCTCCGACACCGTGTACATGCCCGTTATAGATTGAGGCGGCTGGACTTCGGAACATCCCTTCGCCGCGCAGGTCCTGCGGGCGCCCGCGGATCCGAAATTCCGGCACAAGCCCCGCAAAAAAGCTTGAAAAATCACTCCCCCCACGTTATCGTATTGTAAACCGAGGGGTTCCGTACATGATTCCAGCCCTGTGGACTATCATCATAGTGTTCGGCGTGGCATCCTTGCTCCTTCTTTTCTTCTACAAGGTGATGGACAAGGAATACTGCAAGTACATGGCGCTGGTGGCGTCGTCCATAGCCCTTTTTGCCGTAGTGACCAAGTTCGCATACGATCTGATCCCCGGATTCTTCCAGAAGGAGAAAGGCTTCAAGAACCATGAAAATCTCTACATGGAGATGGGTGGCAGATACCTCGGACGCTACCTTTCCATCCGTAAGGATAAACCGAAGAACGGGATGGTGGTGATAATCAACTACCCCAGGGGCTTCCCCGCATCGAAATATTCCTCCTGGATAATAGAAGGGTTCAAGAGGGGATTCCAGGAAAACGGGAATCTCCTGGAAATATCGGCCGTGGAAGAGGCCATCCCGCAGGACAACTCGATAAACTGGTTCTCAGCCGAGGAGTTCGACCGCATCATCCTCTCCCACCCCGACGCAGGGACATTCATATCGCTTGTCGGACTCCCACATGACCTGCACAACGTCAGAAGCCAGGACAAGCTCGAAAAGATGCCAAGACTTGTCTTCTTCGGGGGAGATCTCGAATATCTCGGCAAAGCCATCGAATACGACCTCGTCACCGCGGCGGTCGTCAGGACCCCCGGCTCGTCACTAGGAGCCTCCAGCCCCCCAAAACCGGAAAACGTAGAGACCGAATTCTTCGAGAGATTCATCCTCGTGGACAGCAGAAACATAAGGAGCACGGAATATGTCTTCCCTGTTTTTTTCAAATAGGGAATTCTGGCTTTTCATGGACTTTGGCACGCTTGATGCTACTAAGCCGTGATGTCAAAGATTTTAACCATAGATCATAACGAAGCCGCTATGGCAAGGGGGAAGAAAATGAAGACGAAAAGGACAAGGAAGCAGTTCACCTATGTGGAGATGCTGATCGTGCTCGGCATCATCGCCGCGCTGTTCGCAATGCTCGTCCCGGGACTGATCCGCGCGAAGGAGCTCGCGAAAAAGACCTACTGCCTGAACAACCTCAACCAGGCGTTCAAGGTCTGCGCAATGTATAACAACGACCAGAACGCCGCGCCATACAGCTCGACGTGGCTGGTGGACTTCTCGTTCCTCACCACATACATCGAGAATTCGAGGGACAGATATGGCATCATGGAGTGTCCAGACACCAGCGACGTGGTTGATTCCGCCTCCGAACTCGTCGGAGGGACAAGCTACCACTACATGGGATCGAGGTATGACTGGGAACAGAACAACATCGCAAGCGGCGACGGCAGCGAATATGGCTTCGACGCATCCAACGCGAGCATAAAGAACATGCTCGACAGCAGGGAGCAGAAGCTAATATACGACAAGTCCGACACCGTCCACTACGGGCGATTCAACGTGGTCAACGTCGAGTCCGGACATGCGGAATCCATACTCTACACGAACAGGTCCGACTACTGGTTCCTGACTCCTCCCGGGACGCTCAACTTCGACGACGAGGACCCGAACCGCAGCACCAATCTGAATCAGGAGAGATATGGGGACAAGTTCGACAGCGCGGACGATGCCGACGCCGACGAGGATGGGGAAGACGACTCCGAGAAGATAACCATAGTCCACTATCCTCCCGGAAATCCGGACAATCCGCAGATAATAACCATATCAAAGAACGCCTGGCCGGCCCACGAAGCACACGGCGACGAGCTCTACACTGGTCAACAGGTCGCATCATCCAGCGGCACACCGAACCAGGAGCAGAACCAGGAGGAAAATCAAGGTAGCGACCAGCAGAACCAGGATCAGAACATGGACGTCTACCAGGGAGAGGAAACCACCGACGACGGCAATGACAACGCGAACGACAGCGCGAACCAGGAAGGAACCGACGACGGAAAGGTCAAGGACAACAACGGCCACGGCAACAACGAGGATGGCGTTGACTGCTCCAACCCCGGCAACTCCAAGGACGGAGAAGACAGCGATCCGACGGTGGATGACGAGAAGAAGAAGAAGTAAGCGGCTATATTTCCCCCTTGAAATATAGAAACTGAAGGCGGGCGTCGAGCCCGCCTTCGCCTTTTCTCCGGAGCCATCAGTTGCCAACGACTGGCTCTCCCCCTTGCTTTATGCGAATTCACATATATTTTATTCCAAAATAACGTAGCGGGGGCGTATGAAAAAGACCAAAAGCATATTGAGCACCAGTCTCAAGGCGTGGATAGGCACCATCGTTCTTCTCACTATTTCGTTCACCGCATTCCTGCTCCATCAGCGATACATGGTCTACAGGGAGAGAGTGTCCCAGCTTAGAAGCTTCAACAACGACTCGAACATAATACTCCTCAAGCAGTCGGTCGCCGGCACCCGCGAGTTCATCGAGTACATGATAGCCGAAAATTCCAAGCCAGTCTCCAATGACGCCCCCACGAAGAACGTGGTCCAGTCCCTCGAGTTCAGGAACGAGGTCATAAACAGGCTCGCGAAAATCAAATATGGCAGCAAGAGCAAAATTTCAACGACAATACTCTCCTCCGACGGAACCATCCTCCACCACCCGATAAATCTCCTCATCATAGGGCACAACGTAAACTACGTCGAGGACAAGAACATATCCAGAAGATACAAGCATCTTGTCGCGGAATGCAACAAGGTAGGGGGAAAGGGCATCAACAAGAACGATGGGGAACTGGCATACGCCGAGATATTCAAGCCCTTCGACTGGATAATCTGCACCGAATTCTTCGGCCAGAGCGCCATCGCGGGGCCATCCGTGAACCTGGCCAGCCTAAAGATCGAGCTCGCGCTCGACGCCGCCATGATACTGGCCCTCTCCACCATCCTCCTCCTCATATGCCTCATGTTCTCATACAGCTTCTCAAAGGGCGTCAGGAAGGAGATGAACATCATCCTCGGATATTTCTCGGACTACGCCGAACGCAAGGATCCAAAGCTCGACGAGGACCAGCTCGAATACGACGAACTCCGCTTCATCGGCAGATCCGCAAAAAGCATGGTCGCGCAGATCGAGGAGCTCATCCAGACAGTGAAGGAACTCGCCATCGAGGCTGAAATCGGAAACCAGGCCAAAAGCGCCTTCCTGGCCAGCATGAGCCACGAACTCAGGACTCCCATGACAGGCATATCGGGAATGACCGAAATGCTTATGGACACCAAGCTCGACGACAAGCAGAAGGAATACTTGAAGACTATTTCCG
>CAZGJP010000104.1:0-8397 GCA_964526605.1 uncultured Lentisphaera sp. | reverse complement strand
TTTTTAATATTTGTTTCGTTTCTTTTTGCTCTTGGGGACAGTACGCCGCTGTATCTTTACTTTCACAAAAAACCGCCCTTTAACAAAAAACGTTAACTGTTTAATTTATTTTCATTTTTTTTGTTTTGTCGGGGGCCCCCCCCTTCCATTTCCCTTTGGTAGTTTTTATGGGCGCCCCCAGGTGCATAATTGCCTCTGGCTTGTAGAATTTTGCGCTGTCTATGATCATGTTCACGCTGTCCTCGCGGCCATTGGGCTTTGACCGATAATCTAGCTCTGTCAGCGTGATTTTACAAGAAACACATACAGAAGAAGAAGCGCGGCCAGGATGCAGGAGCTACGGCTTGTGTCCTTGATCCTTCCTCCGCAGATGCGGACGAGGGGGTATGCGACGAGGCCGAGTATCAGCCCGTCGGATATGCTCTGTGTGAACGGTATTCCTGTGAGGACGAGGAAGGCCGGGACGGCCTCACCGGCGTCGTCCCATCTTATCATGCTGGCATTTTTGAGCATCATTGCGCCGACCACGACGAGGGCTGGAGCCGTGATGGGATTGATGCTGCCTGGATAATTGGCGACCATTTTGACCAGCGGCGAGAAGAAGATGGCGAGGAGGAACAATATTCCTGTGGAGACGGCCGTGAGTCCGGATCTGCCGCCATATTCGACTCCCGATGCGCTTTCGATGTAGCTTGTGACCGTGCTGTGTCCGCAGAAGGCTCCTGCGACCGTTGCGATTGCGTCGGCCATGAATGCCCTTTCGCATCCGGGCAGTTTTCCGTCCTTCATGAGTCCTGCCTGCGAGCCTACGCCGACGAGGGTGCCGAGGGTGTCGAAGACGTCCATGAAGAGGAAGATGGCTATGAATGGCGCCAGGACGTGGATGTTCCGGAGCATGGCTGGGAAGTCCATCTGCCCGACCAGAGGCATGGGGGAGCCAGGCATGGCGATTGGGAATACGGGGTGTATTTTTTCGAGCATGATAGCGGCGACGGCTCCGGCGAGTATCCCCCATATTATGTGACCTCTGAATCCGAGCAGCTTCAGGGAGCATGTGGACACGAGTCCGATGGTGAATATGAGGATGCTGCTGTCCTTGAAGTTGGCCGACATGCACGTTCCGTAGGAAGTGCATTGTATCAATCCGCCGTTTTTCAGTCCCAGATACGCGATGAACAAGCCTATGCCTGCGGCGATGGCGTGGTTCATGCTGGGGCTCAGTGCGCCCATCATCCACTTTCGCGCTCCGAGCAGGGTGACTGCGACGAAGAGGATTCCTGAGATCATCACGACAGCCAGAGCCGTCCGCCACGCCGTGTCGCCCGCGAGTCCTGGCAGGGCCGCGCAAGAGGCCACTACGGAGACGAAGAAGAAGTTTTCGCCCATGCCTGGTGCGAGGGCCACTGGATAGTTTGCGATGAAGCCCATCAGGAGGCATCCTATGGCGGACACGATGCACGTGGTGGTGATGAGTGATCCTGCATCCATTCCTGTGGGGGAGCCTGATATGATCCCCGATAGAATTGCGGGTTGGAGGAATATTATGTAGCTCATCGTGAGGAAGGTTGTGAGGCCGGCGAAGAACTCTACCGACAGCCTCGATCCTTTCTCCTCGATGCGGAAGAAGTCTTCGATTGCGTGGAGGATGCTCACTGAAGGCTGCCCTTCCGACGGACGTTCGCTCCGATGGAACGCCAGGAATACATTTCTTGTGGAGATGGCATCATCTCATCGCTTCGGCTGAAAGTGCTGGAGAACGTCTACTGAACGAGTCCCTTGAGAGCGTCCTTGCCCTTGTCGGCGCCGTCCTTGGATTCGGTTTTCTTGTCCCCCTCCTCGGCCGGGGCTGCGGCATCCTTGTTCGGGTCTTCACCCTTTGCCCATGCCTCCCACTTGGCAATGAGATCCTGGAGTTTCTTCAGCTCCTCCTCCTTCTTGGAGGCGTCCTTGTTCTTCTCCTTGAGCTTGTCTATCTCCTCCTCGAGCTTCTCGACCTTGGGCTCGAACTCCTTCAGCTTCACCTCAAGTTTCTTCTCGATGGCCTTTTCCTTCTCCTCGATCTTCTCGTCTATCTTTTCCTTCGCCTTGTCGTTCTTTGCCTTCTCGTAGTCGGCCTTGAGCTTTTCGATTTCCTTGAGATCCTTCTCGAAAGGGTTTTTTTCCACGACACCGGCGAAGAGGGCCAGGGAAACAGAGATGGACGCGGCGGCAAGCAACAGTTTTGCTGTTCTCACGGAGGTCTCCTTTTTTTTCGTTACATTATATCATGCCCGGGACAATTCAAGCGGTTTCGGTCGGCGATGCAAAATCTGGAATTGGGAGGAGACACCGTGTGGATTGAAGTTCGTCGTGTCCCTGTGTGGCTTCCTACCGTCCTTCACGTTTTTGTTTAACTGGCGTGGGATGGGAATGCGGTGCTTCTGATCGTTTCCACCTCTTCCGGGGTGAAATCGCGTTTGAGATGTTCCGAGATGCTGAATCCCTTTCCCGGGACGATGATGTCCGGCTCTATCTCCGAGGCAGGGACGAGGACGAAGAGTCTTTTCAGCGCGTCCTTGTGGGGAATGTCCAGTTCAGGGGACGAGATGACGAGGGAGCCGAAGAAGACTATGTCGATATCGAGGGTTCGCGAGGACCATTTCGGATGCTCGGCGGGTCTTCCGGCTTCGACCTCGATTCTTCTGCAGGTTCTGTGGAGTGCTTCGACGGGATCTGCCCATAGTCCCGATACGGCGGCGTTGATGAAATCCGGTGTTCCGGGCGCACATCCGAGGGCCTTGGTCCGATACAGGCTCGAGAGCGCGATGGATTTCAATCCTTCTTTTCGCAGCTTGTCCACTGCGATGCTGAAATTCCGTTCGACCGGTCCGATGTTCGCCCCGAGCGAAAGCAGTATCTTTTCCGGGATTTTCCCCTTTTCGGCCACGTTTTCATCCATGATTTGATTTGGAATATTCTGGATTACACAATATATTAACAACTCAAAAATTAAAATCCACCGTTTTTGTCGGCGATGAAAATACTTGTTGTCAACGGGCCCAATCTGCAGCTTCTCGGGAAGAGGAGGCCGGAGGTCTATGGGAATGCCAGCTTGAAGGATCTGGAGACCTCGCTTCGCCGTCGTGCGAAGGGGTTGAAGGCGGATCTGGTCTTTTTCCAGAGCTGTGTGGAGGGGGAGCTGGCCGAGCGCATAGGCAATTCGGGGCAGGAAGGTTTCGACGGGATAGTCGTGAATCCGGCGGCCTACACGCACACGAGCGTGGCCATGAGGGATGCGATAGAGGCGTCCGGGCTTCCCGCCGTGGAGGTTCACATCAGCAATGTGCATCGGAGGGAGGACTTCAGGAGGAAGTCGCTGACGGCTCCGGTGTGCGCCGGGCAGATATGCGGGCTGGGGGTGAAGGGGTACGAGCTTGCCCTCGAGGCGCTTGCCGACATCATTGGAAGCGAGAAGAAGAGGAAAAAATAAAAACGGGAGACTGAAGATGGACATTGACAAGATCAGGACGATAGTGGAGATGATGTCGGATCACGACATCAGCGAGTTCAAGATCGAATCGAAGGACAGCAATCTCTGCATAAAGAGGGGCAACGGGACGCATGTCATACAGCATGCCGCTCCGGTGACCGCTTCTGCTCCTCAGCTTGTCGCGCAGGCTCCTGCGGCTCCCCAGCAGGTTCCGGCGGCGGCTCCTGCTGCCGCGGCTCCGAGGAACAGCATTGACGCTCCCATCGTGGGGACCTTCTACAGGTCGCCGTCTCCGGAGGCGCCTCCTTTTGTGAAGGAGGGCGACAAGGTTGGTCCCGACACGGTGGTCTGCATCATCGAGGCGATGAAGGTGATGAACGAGATAAAGGCGGAGAAGAGCGGTGTTGTCAAGGAGATACTGGCGGAGAACGCCAAGCCTGTCGAATACGGGCAGCCATTGTTTGTGATAGAATAACCCAGACTGGGACGAGGATATGTTCAAGAAGATACTTGTAGCCAACCGGGGAGAGATAGCGTTGCGGATAATCCGCGCCTGCAAGGAGCTTGGGATACGCTCCGTGGCGGTTCATTCGAGGGCGGACGCCAGGAGCCTGCACGTGCATCTTGCGGATGAATCCGTGTGCATCGGGGAGGCCTCCCCGGGGTCCAGCTATCTGCAGATACCCCAGATAATAAGCGCCGCCGAGATATGCGACGTGGACGCCATACATCCCGGATATGGTTTTCTTGCGGAGAACGCCCATTTTTCCGAGGTATGCGAGAGTTGCAACATCAAGTTCATAGGACCTAGCGCGGCCCAGATAAGGGCCATGGGCGACAAGGTGGCGGCGCGTCAGACGATGAAGAAGGCCGGGGTTCCGACCACGCCTGGGAGCGAGGGTGCCATATCCGACGAGAAGGAGGCGAAGAAGGTTGCCTCCCAGCTCAAGTATCCGGTGATAATCAAGGCTGCGGCCGGTGGTGGAGGGAAGGGGATGAGGGTTGCGCACAACGAGGCCAGCCTGATACAGGGTTTTCACGCGGCGAAGTCGGAAGCGGAGAAGGCCTTTGGGAACGGAGAGGTCTACATAGAGAAATACCTCGAGAGGCCCAGGCACATCGAGATACAGATAATCGCCGATGAATACGGCAACGTCGTGCATCTGGGGGAGAGGGATTGCAGCATACAGCGCAGGCACCAGAAGCTGATCGAGGAGTCGCCGTCGGCCTTCATCACGCCGGATCTGAGGAAGAAGATGGGCGCGGCCGCCGTCAGGGCCGCATCCGCAGTGGGATATTCGAACGCCGGGACCATAGAGTTCCTGGTTGACTCCCAGAAGAACTTCTACTTCATGGAGATGAACACGAGGATACAGGTGGAGCATCCGGTAACCGAGGAAGTGACTGGCGTGGATCTGGTCAGGGAGCAGATAACCGTCGCCGCCGGAAGCAAGCTGTCGTTCAGGCAGAAGGACATCATCATGAAGGGTCACTCCATCGAGTGCAGGATAAACGCGGAGAATCCCTACAACAACTTTTCCCCCTGTCCCGGCAAGGTGTCGCTATTCCACCAGCCCGGGGGAAGGGGCGTCAGGGTTGATTCCCATGTCTACAGCGGATACTCCATTCCGCCCTACTACGACAGCATGATAGCGAAGCTCATCGTGCATGCGGAGGACCGCTGCAAGGCGATAGCCAAGGCCCAGCGCGCGCTAGACGAGTTCATAGTCGAGGGGATAGCCACCACCATCCCGTTCAGCCAGTTTGTGCTTTCGTCGAGGGAGTTCATGGATGGCGACTACGACACGGGCTTCATCGAGAACGTGATAAAGGACGGACGTTTCACGCACAAGTAAGGAGGACAAGGATGATAGACAGGAAGAACAAGGGCCAGACCGGCAACATGGGCGGTGCGGTCAAGAGCGACGGTACCGAGATGGGGCAGATAAGGATACACGAGAACGTGATAGCCGCGATCGTGCGCAAGACCGCATGCGGGGTCAACGGGGTCAAGAGGATAGCCGGGAGCCACTTTGTCGACAATCTCGCGGAGATAATAGGCAGCAGGAGGATGGGCGACAGGGCGATGGCCATAAGGCTCGAGGGCAACAGTGTGGCCATCGAGGTGAGGCTGAACCTTGTGTTCGGGGCGCACATACCGACGGTGGCGTCGAGCGTGCAGTCCTCGATAACCGCCGAGGTCGAGAGGATCACGGGGCTCACCGTCACGAGCGTGACGGTCGTCATACAGGAACTAGAGGATTACGAAACCGAAAAGGGGGAATAGACGATGAACATGGAGGCGTTATATCAGTCCGCATTCGATCTTCTCTTCAAGGCGGAGGAGTCGAATCTGGAGAATTTCAAGCTGGGCTTCGTCGCGGGGGTGCTGGTCTTCGCGATTCTCGCGGTGCTGATCCGTCTGGTCCTTCTCTATCTGTCGCGTGGCGACAGGCGGTCGAGGGGGATCAAGATATCCGGCGACAACGGCTCGATAGTCATATCTCCCGGAGCGATCTCCGATCTTGTCAAGGGCATAGGCAACGGGATCAAGCATGTGGAGGTCTCGAAGGTGAAGTTGCTCGAGGCCCAGGACGAGACCCTCTATCTGGAGGTCCACATCGTGATGGCGGGTGGAGAGACGAGATTTGGCGACATCTCCAACGAGTTCCAGAGACAGGTTGTCGAAACGGTCAAGGACAGGTTTGGCGTCCAGTGCATAAAGAGCGTGGCCGTCCATCTTGACAAGATAGTGGACGTGAAGCCGGCGTGAGGGGAGGGGCAAAGATACAGGATACAGGATACAGGATACAGGATGCAGGATGCAGGATGCGGGATGATGAATCCGGACCATGAAGCCCGGGGTGGCGAGGATTTCATTCTTGCATCGGCCTCGCCGAGGCGCCGGGCTCTTCTCGGTGATTTTCTCTCCTGCGGTTTCTCGGTGGTCGCGCCCGACTTCGAAGAGATAAACAGCCATCCAAATCCATGCATAATCCCTGTCTTGAACGCGGAGGGGAAAGGGCTTTCAGTATCGAAGGCGAAACCTGGGAGCTGGGTTGTATCGGCGGATACGGTCATAGAGCATGAGGGGCGGATAGTCGGCAAGCCGCGTTCGATGGAGGAGGCGGAGGATATGCTGGCGGGATTTTCGGGAGGCTCGCATCTTGTCATCACCGCGGTAGCGATCATGAGGGAGATTTCCGCGACGCGATGCGTATTTGCGGATGTCACCCGTGTTTTCTTCAGGGATCTTGTCAGGAGGCAAATACGCGATTACTTCTCGATGGTGGATCCCATGGACAAGGCTGGAGCCTATTCGATAGAGGAGCGGGGTGAGATGCTGATTGACAGGATAATGGGGTCGCGCTGGAATGTGGCCGGGCTTCCGCTCGAGAAGCTATCCGAGGCGTTTCACGCGCTCGGGCTGGGCAGTTCGATCAGGAACAAGGTCCCAGAGCCGTCCGGTTTCTGATCTATTCTTATGGAGCCTCCGAGCTCGTTCAGTATGAGGGAGGAAACAGGCAGCCCCATCTCGTGCATGTTCTCCTGGCTTAGCGGGCAGAAGAGCTTTTCCCTGCGCTCCTTCGCGACGCCTGGGCCGTTGTCGGAGAAGACGAGCTTGACGACTCCCTCCTCCTTTGCCGCCTTCACCTCTATCCAGATGTCGCCCTGCCTGCACTGGAGGAGGGAGCTTCTTGCGAGATTCGCGAACACGTCCCTTAGCAGCGCCGGGTCGGCCTTCGCGGCGATCTTCCCGTCTCCGTCGAACTTGAATGCCGCCCTGCCTTGCGCTCCCGCCTCGACGCCGGCCTTGATGGATGGAAGCAGCTCGACATTGACTGGGCTTGGCTTTATTTCTCCCGCGCAGAAGAGGGCGTTTCTGATTTCCAGTCTTACGTCCTCCGAACTGCGCATGGACTTCGCGATCAGGTCGAGCACGAGCTGCTCGGCGCCCTGCTCCTTTATCATGCCGAGGTTGGACATCACCGCGTCGAGGTGTTCCGACGTGGATTTCGAGAGCCGTTCCATGAGCAGTGGAAGCAATGCGTGCTTGTTGGAGAGGGCGTCGTCGCCCCGCTCCATGCATTCTCCGACAATGTCTGAAACAGTCATGGAAAGAATGCTGAGGAGCTTATACCACTCGGGGTCGTTCTTGGTCTTGACGTCGAAGACGACAATCATGGCGAAGAAATCGTCCTTGCGGAGCGGGAGGAAGTATTTGTCGTCCTTGTGCTTGGTGGTCCTGCACTCCTTCAGGAA
Organism: uncultured Lentisphaera sp.; assembly: GCA_964526605.1. Taxonomy (GTDB): domain Bacteria; phylum Verrucomicrobiota; class Lentisphaeria; order Victivallales; family GWF2-50-93; genus DYMC01. The sequence continues at coordinate 665 of CAZGJP010000104.1, read as the reverse complement.
CGCGGAGTTCTCCTTGAGATAGGACTGCGCCTCGTCCTCGCTCATTCCGTTGCAGCAGTGCAAAGTCCATTTGTCGCCGGAAAGGGAGACGGCCATTCCCTTTTCGGAGTCCATGAGGTCGAGGAAGGATTTAAGGGCCGGGATGAATGCGCCGGTCATGGATTTGGTTGATGCCGGACTTTTCAGCTTGCAGAGGCCTCTTATGATGGCCTCGAGCCATTTCTTCCTGCGTTTCTCTGTCCATTCGAGGTTCCACTTGGACGTTAGCGAAAGGGCGAGCTGGTATATCTCCTCGGCCTGGAACGGCTTTTTGATGTAGAGGAGCTTTTCCGGGCGGCCGACCTTTTCGGCGATCTGTTTCTGGTCGTGGTCGGCGTAGGCGGTCATTATCACTATTTCGACATCCTTGTCCAGTTCGCGGATTCTCTTTGCGGTCTCGAGGCCGTCCCATCCGGGGGGCATTCTCATGTCGAGGAAGACGAGCGCGTAGGGGTTGTCTTTTTGGAGGGACTCCTGGATTTTCGTTGCGGCATCCTGCCCCTGGTTGACGAATTCGACTTCGTAGAGGGAATTTTCGGAGTCGTTGTTGGATGTCTCGGATTCGGCGGCCTTTCCGCCCATGAGTCTCGCCCTCATCTGCTGGACTAGCGATATCGTCTCGTTGG
>CAZGJP010000103.1:6368-8452 GCA_964526605.1 uncultured Lentisphaera sp. | reverse complement strand
TAAATTTTAATTTAATCAATTCAAATCAATTTACTTGGGGAAATACGTATACTTGGCCTCCTTGGCCGACGATGCCGGGGCGGAAAATGTAACGGCAACTCCAGCCCCAGCACAAAACTCGACCGACGACGCAACGAGGAAAGACGAGGTCCGCTTCCAGTCCGATATCACCGTGGCGGAGAAGTCCGCCAAGGAGAAGGAGGCTGACGAACTCTTCGTAAAGGGAAGAGAGGCATATGCCGAGTCAAAATACGAGGAGGCGGTGAAGGAGTTCTTCATCCCGGCGAAGGAAATACTCAAGAAGATTGACAACAACCCGCTAATCCCCCCGAAGATACAGCGAATAGACCAGGCGATATCCGACAGCTACTACTTCCTCGCCGAGGAGAGTGCTGCGCGGGCCGAAAAGGCCGCCAACAGCGCACAATACGACGAGGCCATAAGACTATGCAACGAGGCCATCATTATATATCCATCCAACGAGAGGAGGATGAAGGATCTCATCGAACGATACGTCCGCATGAAGTCCGTCGTGGACTACAGGAGCAAGACATCGGAGGAGACCACTGACGCCAAGAAGGATGAACGCCTGTACAAGATAGATGTCCTCTTCCAGCAGGGCAAGAACCTCTACGAGGACGGCCAGTTCGACAAGGCACGCGACAAGTTCGAGGAGGTTCTCGCGATCAACCCATACCACCTGAGGGCCGCCGAGCAGATCAAGATCATCTCAAGAAAAATGTACGAGGTGGCGAAGGAAAGGCACAAGATGACACAGCGCGAAAGAATGGCCGAGGCCGAATGGAAGTACATCCCACCACTCGTCCCGAGAACTTATGCCAGCGCCGAAGAAGTCCTGAAGGAACCAACCTTGAAAAATTTGGAAACCAGTTCCATACAGAATAAACTCAATGAAATCATAATAGACAAGATTGACTTCGACGAAGTATCCATCCAGTCGGCCATCAAATATCTCAAGAACAGAAGCCGCGACAGAGATGCCGAAGGCAAGGGCGTGAACATCATCCTCAGAATGTCATCAGGCTTGGAATTGTCACCGGCCCCGGCCGCCCCAGACGCAGGAGCGGATGCCGGCGGAGAAGCAGCACCGGCACCAGCGCCGGCAGGTCCGTCCAGCATGCCCACGATAACCATGCTCGTCGACAACATCCCGCTCGGCGACGCGATAAAGATCATCTGCCAAGGCGCAAATCTCAAATACAGGATTGAAAAATACGCGGTCGTCATCGCAACACAGGAAATCCCCCTCGACGACCTCGAAACGAGAATCTACGCCCTCGAGACCGAGGCCATATCCGCGGTCGGCGGCGAGGCCGGAGGCGAAGGAACCGACACGACAGGCAGCTCCGCCGCAGTCCAGACATACTTCCAAAACCGCGGGATACAGTTCCCCGAAGGCGCAAGAATCGTCTTCGACGGCAGAATAAGCAGGCTGATTGCCACAAACACCCCGGACAATCTGGCCAAGATAGAGGATATCATAGATGAAATAAACGTCGTCGACCCCCAAGTCCTCATCGAAGCCAAATTCGTCGAAATTTCAGAGGCCGACACAGACTCCCTCGGATTCGAGTGGCTCATAAGCAGGGCTGCCGGCCAAACCGACCCTCCCATGGGAAACAGCTCCATGTCATTCGACCAGAACGATGCATCCCTGATGAGATTCGGAGATGAACTGGCAACCACTTGGGCTGGCGGAAACGACGTCCTCTTCAACATCACACACCACGACTCCGAAGGCGTCACCTATCAGGCCCTCATCCATGCATTGAACGCATCCAACAGAGCCGAAATCCTTTCCACACCGCGCGTGACGACCATGAATGGACAAGAGGCCAACATCAGAATGACCACCGAACAATACTTCCCCGAATCTTACAGCGAGGCCACGATAACTGAATCGGGGGGGACATCCTATGTGGTCCCATCCATCCCCGAATTCGGAGAACCCACCGAACTTGGCGTGATACTCACCGTGACACCAACTGTCGACGCAGACAAGTATACCGTATCCCTCAGCATGGTCCCCAGAGTCCAGTCACACATCGGATGGATAGACTACA